>NZ_JANCLM010000104.1:0-722 GCF_024259445.1 Pseudomonas sp. DVZ6 | reverse complement strand
TGGACCGTGGTCTCGGTGATGCCGTACATGTTGATCAGGTTGTCGCAGTCCTCGCCGAAACGCTCGAACCACGGTTGCAACGCCGCCACATCCAGGGCTTCGCCGCCGAAAATCACGTAACGCAGCGCCAGATCGGCAGAGCTGTCACAAGCCACCCGCATCAGCGGTTTGAACGCCGACGGGGTCTGGTTCAGCACGGTCACGCCCTGCTCCACCAGCAACTGGTGGAAGTCTTCAGGCGAACGCGTGGTTTCACGCGGCACGATCACCAAACGACCACCATGCAGCAGCGCGCCGAAGATCTCCCACACGGAGAAGTCGAAGGCGTAGGAGTGGAACAGCGTCCATACATCCTGCGGACCGAAGCCGAACCAGGCATCGGTCGCCTTGAACAGGCGCAGCAGGTTGTGGTGCGGCAGCAGCGTGCCTTTCGGCTTGCCGGTCGAGCCCGAGGTGTAGATGACGTAGGCCAGATTGTCCGGCTGAGTCAGGTGCACAGGGTTCTCATCGCTGTAACCGGCCAGATCATCTTCCAGCTTCAGGCTGCGAACCTGCGCTGGCACAGGCAAATCAGCCAGCAAGTGACCTTGAGTCAGCAGCAGTTGAATACCGCTGTCTTCCATCATGTAGCTCAGGCGATCCTGCGGGTACTCCGGATCCAGCGGCACATAGGCGCCACCCGCCTTGAGGATCGCCAGCAGGCCGACGATCATCTCGAAGCC
>NZ_JANCLM010000103.1:0-784 GCF_024259445.1 Pseudomonas sp. DVZ6 | reverse complement strand
GTCAGCGCGTCATGATTCCTGCGCAGGCTGTCCTGCTGGAACCACAACCCACCCAGGCTCAACATCAGGTCCGCGCGGCCCGGCCCCAGGCCAGACAAGCCACTGCGCAGGTTGCCCATGGCCTCACGGGCCAGGGCGCGGGTCTGCTCCGCGCTCAGGCTGAGCAGGCGCAGGCTGTGGGCGGCCTGGTATTGCAGGCTGTCGGCCCCTATGCGCACGCTGCGCAACGCCTCGCCAGCGTCGGTACCCACGCTGGCCTGCAGGTGCTGCAACCGGGCCTGCAGGTCCTCGGCGCTCTCCATGGTCCAGAGCACCAGCTCCACGACCTTGCCGTGCTTGCCGGACACTGCCGCGGTGATGGCGCCGCTGAGCAGCATGGCGTTGACCTTGTGCGCGGCGGGTTTGCGAAAGGCCTGGTCCAGCTGGCCCAGCAGCGCATCAGTGCGCGCCTGCAGGCCTTCGTTGAGCAGCTTCAGGTATTCGCCCGCCCTGAGCGGCACGACGAGCTGCGTCATGTGCTGCCCGGCAAAACGCAGCAGCGCCGCGCTGTGCACGTAGCCGATCATCTGCCGGGCGCCGGCGGACAGGTGGCTGTGGAGGGTGTTGCCGGCATTGGCGGTGGCGGCGAGCAGTTGGCCGATGGCGTCGCGCACCGGCTTGACCATCAACTGCTGGCCCTCGTAGCTGGTGGTGAGGCCCTTGACCGTGTCGTAGACCTTGCTCAGGTCCTGGCTGGTCAAGGCCTCCAGCAGTTGCCGGAGCAGGCCCTGGTGCTTGGCGACCA
>NZ_JANCLM010000102.1:0-801 GCF_024259445.1 Pseudomonas sp. DVZ6 | reverse complement strand
ATTGACCTCGTTGAGGATGACATTGGCCGCCTGGCCGTGGAGGTTGGGGTTGCCAAGGATGATCCCGCCCAGCTGGGTGGCCTGGGTGCGCTCGGTGGCGTTGTTGAGGATCAGCCCCTGCTGGCCGACGTTGTAGTCGCTGAACTGGTTGTGCGACAGCCCGCTGCCATTGGGCGCGGCGATGTTGACGATCGGCACGCCATTGCCCGCCTGGTCCAGCCGGGTGCCCGGCCCGCTGACCACCACGCCTTCGGCGGCCTGCGCCCAGAATGGCTGCCAGAACATGGCGTTGGCCAGCAGGAACGCCAGGCCCCGCTTGGGCAACCCGCAGAAACGCTCACGAGGCTGAATGGCGGCCGAGCGTTGGCGGGCCAGGAAGGCGAACAGGCGGACGTCCATGTCAGGTCTCGTAAGTCAGGGGATCAGGTGGATCAGAGGAAGAAATCCAGGCGGAAATACACCGGGCGTTCCTTGTCGGTCAGCACGTCGGGGCGTTCCAGGCTGTGGGCGAAGGTCACGCTGGCGGCCATGTGCTGGCCGCGGGCGAACAGCTCCAGCGAGTGGCTGCTGGCACGGCCGTGGTACTCGCCGTTGTAGCGATCGTTGCGGATCACCCCGAGGTCGTAGCCCAGGCCCAGGCCGTACTCGGCCACCAGCGGTTGCAGCAGCGGCCAGTTCACCGGGCGGGTCCAGCGCAGGTCGTTGCGCCAGTAGCCGCCGCTGTCGCCGGACAGTGACTGGTCCTTGAGGCCGCGCACCGACGACAGCCCGCCCAGGCTGATGCGCTGCGGGCTGAACAGT
>NZ_JANCLM010000101.1:0-836 GCF_024259445.1 Pseudomonas sp. DVZ6 | reverse complement strand
CTGGCCATGGCCTTCCCCGGCGATATCGACCAGCGCCTGAACCTGCGCGAGATCGAGCAGATGGTCGACCAGCTCAACCGCCTGCCGTCGAACAAGGCGCAGATGGAGCTGACCCCGGGCAAGGCCGTCGGCGGCAGCGAAGTGCTGGTGCGCAACACCCAGCAGAAACCCTGGCGCGCCTCGCTGTCGCGCAACAACGAAGGCCAGCGCAGCACCGGCGAGCAGATGCTCAACCTTGGCCTGGAATGGGACAGCCCACTGGGGCTGGCCGACCAGCTGATGCTGCGCGGCGGTCATGACGTGGTCAGCGACCATACCCAGGGCTCGAAGAACGGCGTGCTGTTCTACAACCTGCCGTGGGGCTGGTGGAACTTCACCTACAGCTACAGCGAGAGCGAATACCGCTCCCTGGCCCAGGCCAACGGTTTTGCCTTCAAGCAGACCGGCGACAGCCAGAACCACCAGCTGCGCGCCGAGCGCGTGGTGCACCGCGACGCCACCAGCAAGACCTCGCTCAATGCCGGCATGGCCCACCTGCGCACCAACAACTACATCGAGGACAGCCGCCTGGCCGGCAGCAGCAACCGCCTGAGCGAGGCGCAGTTCGGCATCAACCATGGCCGGCGCCTGGGCAATGCCTTCGTCAACCTCGACCTGGGCACCCAGGAGGGCATCGGCGCCTTCGACGCCCAGGACAACGGCCATCCACGCCCGGGCCAGCCGGTGGCGCGCTACCGCAAGTACAGCGCCACGCTCAGCTACGTGCAGGGTTTCCAGCTCTTCGGCGAGCGCCTGAGCTTCAGCAGCCTGGCCACCGGCCAGCGCAGCGAGGACGT
>NZ_JANCLM010000100.1:0-854 GCF_024259445.1 Pseudomonas sp. DVZ6 | reverse complement strand
CAATCCGACCTGAGCTACCGCTTCGAACCCCTGGCCAGCCAGGACCCGTTCGAGGTGGTCTCCTTCACCCTCGACGAAGCCCTCAGCACCCCGTTCAGGCTGGTGCTCGAACTGGTCAGCTACGAAGACAACGTCGATTTCGCCCACCTGCTCGACAAGCCCGCGCTGTTCACCATCCTGCGCGGCCAGCGACCGATGCGCCATGTACACGGCCTGATCAGCGCCTTCAGCCAGGGCGACACAGGTTTCTGCCGCACCCGCTACCAGGCCGTGATCGAGCCCAAGCTGGCCCGCGCCGGGCTGCGTTCGAACTGGCGCATCTTCCAGCAACAAAGCGTGCCGCAGATCCTCGAAACCCTGTTCAAGGCCCAGCGCATCACCGACTTCGAGCTGGGCCACAGCTTCCCCCACGCGCCCCGCGAGTTCTGCGTCCAGGCCGGCGAAACCGACCTCGCCTTCATCACCCGCCTGGCCGCCGAGGAAGGCTTCATCTACCGCTTCGTCCACAGCGCCAAGGGCCACCGCCTGCTCATCAGCGACCGCGTGCTGACCCTGGGCATGATCAGCTCCAGCCTGGTCAAGCCCGAAGACGATGACGACGACGAAGGCTTCATCGACGACGACTACCCCGACCCGCTCGCCGTGCTCTACCACGCCAACAGCGGCGGCGACCAGGCCCGCCCCTGCCTGCGCCGCCTGCACTACCGCGAACAGGTGCGCACGGCCCGCCAGGTGCAACGCGACTACTCCTTCACCCACCCGGCCTACCACCTGCAGCAGGAGTTCAACGCCAGCGATCTGCAGCACCAGGCCGACGACTACGAGCGCTTCGACTACCCCGGCCGCTACAAGCG
>NZ_JANCLM010000010.1:0-138857 GCF_024259445.1 Pseudomonas sp. DVZ6 | reverse complement strand
GACAGAGCAAGGCTATCACCCCCCAATAGCGCCTCTATTAGACCTCTGCCCAAGCTCGGCTAGTCTTTCTGCTGGTTCCGCGAAAAGCCGGTGCACCGTCGTGCCCGGCCACACTGATGAGGAGTGGGCGCGCTTTCGGGCGCACCCGTTCCAACACCTGGCAACGAAAATACAAGAACGCCCGGAAATCTGAATTGAACCGACCCAAAAGGTAGAAGCAGATGGCGAACGAATCGAAATGCCCGTTCCATCAGACCGCCGGTGGCGGCACCAGCAACCGTGACTGGTGGCCTGACCAGCTCAACCTGAAGATCCTCCACCAGCACTCCAGCAAGTCCGACCCCATGGACCCGGACTTCGACTACGCCAAGGCGTTCAAGAGTCTCGATTTCCAGGCCCTGAAAAATGACCTGACCGCCTTGATGACTGACTCACAGGACTGGTGGCCGGCCGACTTCGGCCACTATGGCCCGCTGTTCATCCGCATGGCCTGGCACAGCGCCGGCACCTACCGCATCGGTGACGGCCGTGGCGGCGCCGGCTCCGGCCAGCAGCGCTTCGCCCCGCTCAACAGCTGGCCGGACAACGTCAGCCTGGACAAGGCCCGGCGCCTGCTGTGGCCGATCAAGCAGAAGTACGGCAACAAGATCTCCTGGGCCGACCTGATCGTGCTCACCGGCAACGTCGCCCTCGAATCCATGGGCTTCAAGACCTTCGGCTTCTCCGGTGGTCGCGCCGATGTGTGGGAGCCCGACGAGGACGTGTACTGGGGCTCGGAGAAGGTCTGGCTGGGTGGTGATACCCGCTACGGCAAGGACCAGGTCAAGGCCCAGCCGCCCGGCCAGGGGGACCTGGTGGCCGAGCCCGCCAAGCATGGCGAGGAACAGAACCGCGACCTGTCGGCCGAACGCAACCTGGAAAACCCGCTGGCCGCCGTGCAGATGGGCCTGATCTACGTCAACCCGGAAGGCCCGGAAGGCGAGCCCGACCCGGTGAAATCCGGCAAGGACATCCGCGAGACCTTCGGCCGCATGGCCATGAACGATGAAGAAACCGTGGCGTTGATTGCCGGCGGCCACGCCTTCGGCAAGACCCACGGTGCCGGCCCTGCCGACAATGTCGGCGCCGAGCCGGAAGCCGCAGGTCTGGAGCTGCAGGGCCTGGGCTGGAGCAACAAGTTCGGTACCGGCAAGGGCGGCGACACTATCACCAGCGGTCTGGAAGTAATCTGGACGTCGACCCCGACGAAGTGGAGCAACGAGTACCTCAACAACCTGTTCAATTTCGAGTGGGAACTGACCAAGAGCCCCGCGGGTGCCCACCAGTGGCGGCCAAAGGACGGCAAGGGTGCGGGGACCGTGCCCGATGCCCACGACCCGGGCAAGAAACATGCGCCCTCGATGCTCACCTCTGACCTGGCGCTGCGTTTCGACCCTGTCTACGAACCCATCGCCCGGCGTTTCAAGGACAATCCCGACCAGCTTGCCGACGCCTTCGCCCGTGCCTGGTACAAGCTGATCCACCGTGACATGGGCCCGTTGGCCCGCTACCTAGGGCCAGAAATGCCCAACGAGGAGTTGCTGTGGCAGGACCCGTTGCCCAAATCAGGACCGCAACCGAGCGACGCCGATATCGCCGCGCTCAAGGCCAAGGTGCTGGCTTCGGGGCTGAGTGTCCCTGAACTGGTTTCCGCCGCCTGGGCCTCGGCCTCGACCTTCCGCGGCTCCGACAAGCGCGGTGGTGCCAACGGTGCGCGGTTGCGCCTGGCTCCGCAGAACGGTTGGACGGCGAACCAGGGCCTGGACAAGGTGCTGACGGCACTGGAGAAGATCCGCGGCGAGGGCGGTAACAAGATCTCCCTGGCCGACCTGATCGTGCTGGCCGGCAGCGCGGCGGTGGAGAAGGCGGCCAAGGATGCCGGGCACAACATCAGCGTGCCGTTCCATCCGGGGCGTGTGGATGCCTCGCAGGAGCAGACCGACGTTGAGTCGTTCGCCGTGCTCGAGCCGTTGGCCGACGGTTTCCGCAATTTCAGCAAGGCGCGATACAGCGTCAAGGCCGAGAAGCTGCTGTTGGACAAGGCCCAGTTGCTGACCCTCACCGCACCGGAGCTGACCGTGCTGATCGGCGGCCTGCGGGTGCTCGGCGCCAACCATGGCGGCAGCAAGGACGGCGTGTTCACCGACAAGGTCGGCGTGCTCAGCAATGACTTCTTCCGCAACCTGCTGGACATGGGCGTGGAGTGGAAGCCGACCTCGGCGGACAACGAAGCGTTTGAAGGCCGTGATCGCAAGACCGGCCAGGTGAAATGGACCGCCAGCCGGGTCGACCTGGTGTTCGGCTCCCATGCGCAACTGCGTGCCTTGAGTGAGGTGTATGGCAGCAGCGATGCCAAGGACAAGTTCGTCAAGGACTTCGTGGCGGCGTGGGTGAAGGTCATGGAGCTGGACCGCTTCGACCTGGCCTGAGGAAAGGCCTGGGGCGTCGTTTCGTGGGAGCGGGCTTGTGGGAGCGGGCTTGCCCCGCGATGAGGCCATCAACCGTTCAGGCCATCATCGCGGGCAAGCCCGCTCCCACGAAAAGCCCCAGGGCTATCACCTACAGGTCCTGCGACACCCCAGGCTGATCGTTGCCTGGGGTGCCCTCATGCAATGAAGCCTGCGAGGTTTCCGGCAAGGCCAACCCACCCACCAATGCCAGCAACGCAATCACTACCAGGTAGAACGCCGGTGCCAGGCGGCTGCCGCTCTGTTCGATCAACCAGGTCGCCACCAGCGGCGCGGTGCCGCCGAACAGGGTGTAGGCGACGTTGTAGGTGATCGCCGAGGCGGTGTAGCGGCTGCGGGTGGGGAAGCATTCCGACAGCAGCGCGGCGGTGACCACGCCACTCATCAGCGCGCCGATGGCCAGCAGGATCACCCCCAGCAAGGCCCCCGACAGCGAACCGGAACTGGCCAGCCAGTAGGCGGGGAACACCGCGAGCATCACCCACAGGCAGGTGAAACCGATGGTCCGGCGCCGGCCGACGCGGTCGCTGAAGGCACCCGCCAGCGGGCAGCCGGCGGCGGCCAACAGCAGGGCCACGGTCGAGACCAGCAGCGCCTGGGCGCGGCTGAGGTGGCCGACCGTCTGCAGGTAGGTGGCGAAGTAGGTGGTGAACATGTAGAACGACAGCGCCGTCAGCGAGATGAACGCGCCGAGGTTGCGGATGGTGCGGCCGTGGTGGCGCAGGGTGTCGCCCAGCGGCGAGTGCGCGTGGGCCTTGCCTTCGGCCAGCGCCTGGCGAAACGCCGGGGTCTCCTCCATGCGCCAGCGCAGGTACAGGCCCACCAGGCCCAGGGGCGCGGCCACCAGGAACGGCACGCGCCAGCCCCAGGCATTCATCGCCTCGGGCGTGAGGCTGGCTTCCAGGCCGTAGGCGATGACCGCCGCGCAGGCGAAGGCGCTGAATGTCGAGACTGGCACGAAGCTGCCATAGAACGCCCGCCGGCCCCGTGGCGCGTGCTCCATCAGGTAGGCGCAGGCACCGGCATACTCGCCGCCCGCGGAAAACCCCTGCAGGCAGCGGGCGAGGGTGAGCAGTACCGGGGCCAGCACGCCGATGCTGGCGTAGGTCGGCAGCAGGCCGATCAGGGTGGTGGAGCCGGCCATCAGCAGGATGGTCAGCGACAGGATGCGCTTGCGTCCGAGCCGGTCGCCCAGCGCGCCGAACACGATACCGCCGAGCGGGCGCAGGGCGAAGGCCACGGCGAACACGGCGAAGGTCTTGAGCAGGGCGACGCCTGCGTCTTCGCTGGCGAAGAACTGGCTGGCGATCAAGGTGGCGAGAAAACCGTAGACGGCGAAGTCGAACCATTCGACGAAGTTGCCGATGGCCGAGGCGACGATCACCCGCCGCAAGGTGGCGGGCGGGACCTCATGGGGAATGGACATGGATGCTCTCCGTTGCGCTGGGCAGCCTGGGCCGGTGCGGCTCACTCGGGGCGCGCCGTCGTTGTTCTGGGGCCAGTAGACAAGCGGCAAGAGGTGGAGGCTTTGTCGTAGACGACATCGGGTTATCCGTTACGACCACACCTGGGGGGCAAAGCGGCCGGAGCACTTGCATCGGTTCTCGCCCGAAAGGTCGATGAAAGGGCCGTTAAGGGGCGCGCGAGCGCTCTAGGGGGCGAATTGCGGATGCCTGATGGGTTTGGTTGGTGGCACTTTGATGGTAATTTGGCGGGCAATCTATTTCTGGTCAGCCTGACAGGTTTCTGGGGGGGGCCATCTACTCATGGAAAGAGGTCGACATGGCATCAGTTCCCCATCAATTGATTCTGTTTGGTCCTCCGGGCACCAGCAAAAGTCATCGCGCCCGCAAGTACAAGGCTGACGAGCTGGGTGCCGTCGACCAGAACATCATCCCTGTTACCTTTCATCCTGAGTACAGCTATGGCGAGTTCGTCGCCCGGGTGCTTCCCCTGACTAACGCTGACCATCGGATCGAGTACAGGGTGCATGCCGGCCCGCTGATCCAGGCGCTGACGCGTGCGTATGCCGAGTTGGAAAAAGAAACGCCCGGTAAGGTGATGTTGTTGATCGACGAGATCAACCGGGGTAACTGCGCTGAGATCTTCGGCGATATCTTCCAATTGCTGGACAGGGACGATGAGGGATGGTCGAGCTATTCGATCACCGTATCTGAGGTGATCTGCTCGGCATTGAAGGTTTCAATGGGGCCTGTCACTACCACGCAAAGCATTCTGCAGCAGAAACTGCGCGAGGGCCTGGAGCACAACCGGCTCATGTTGCCGCCGAACCTGCACATGATCGGCACCATGAACACCAGTGACGAATCGATCTTCTTCATGGACTCGGCATTCAAGCGCCGCTGGCATTTCGAGTTTTGTCGGGTCCACCTGGGCGAGTCGGATGAGGAACGCATCCAGGCCGATGCCTTGATTCCGTCGGCCGAACCGGTTCGTTGGGAGGCATTTCTCAAGGTGCTGAATGACTTCATCCGCGAGACCTGCACGGCGCCCCAACTGGATGACAAGCTGGTCGGGCCATGGTTCATCAAGGCGCGCCCGCCCCGCAAAGGCAAGGTACACGAGCTTCAGGACGCAGATGCCTGGCACAGGCTGCGATCGCTTGCCAATAGCGTCACGGAGTCTGGGGCCGGAGGTGATAACAGTGCGTCGTTCGAAAACAACGTCTTGGCATTCACCAGAAACTGCAGCAAGGCGACGCAGGACAGGATCCTGAAACTGGCCGGCTACGATGTGGGCGCAAAACGCAAGTTCAAGGCCATTCTTTCCGAAGGCAGCGGCATTTATCCCTACTACCTGACCAAGGCGGACGCCGGTAGTGAAGGGCTCACCATCCTGAAGTTCCTGGATGCGCTGCAGGAGTTGGAGGCGGAAGTCGATGAGCCTTGTATTCAGCGAGCCGATATCGCCGGCAAGTTGTGCCTCTACCTTTGGGACAATGTCTACGCGCGCGACAAGACGCCTCTTGCAGAGTTGGTCGGCATGAATCGACAGACGTTGCGCACGTTCGACCAGTTCGTTGATCGTCTCGATACCTTCTTCGACAACCTGATGAAGCCTCCTTCAGCCAATGCCAAAGGCGAGGAGTCTTGAGCCAGGATGCTATGCGAAGCGCTTGAAATCGTCGAAGGCGATAAGGACATTGGCCTGTTCCTGAGCGCCGAAGGACGCACTCTGCTCAAGGTGCCTCACGGTCTCGACTGCAGCGGGTTATCACCTACCGCAGTCTTTTCGCTGCTTTACCGCATGTTTGCCGTGTTTCGCCGCACCGGACATGGCGAGCGCATCATGGCGGCCAGGGATGGCGTGGAGCGGCATGGCAAAGGTGGCGCGCAGGCAGCGGGCAAGGGGGCGGGGTTTGTCGACATGCTGGCATTCGACGAGCTGTTCGATGAGGTGGACCCTCGCAGCATAGTGTCCTTGCATGCGCATCCTGGCATGACGTCTCCTCAGGACGTCCAGCGACTCGACCGGTACCTGTCCCGTGCGCTCTTCGACGAAGGCGACATCCCGTATCTGGACCGGGTACCAGGCATGCGTCGGACAATGGGCCTGGGCAAACAGGCAATCGTGGGGCTCTATTGTTTTCTGGCACGGGACTTCTACCAGCACCTGCTGCAGGTGGACCTTCAGTGCGCCTGGGGCAGTTTCTTCCGTGATGGAATCGCCCTGGCGGAGGACTTCCAGCACCGCTACCTGGCGGCAGACGACTCGCTCTACCTGGGTGATGCCGAGCAGATCAAGCACTGCCGCGAGCGGCTTAGCCACTTGTTGTGGCGAATCGACCGCCAGGCCGCGCCAAGGGATGCCACCTACTGCCGGTTGCATGATGCCCTGGCGCGCTACCTGCAGGGTGCGAGCAGCGTGGAGCAGTCACCTGGCCTGGTTTGGGGCGTTCAAGGATTCTGGGCGGTATGGGAGTCGATGTGCCTGTGTCATGCCTTGGCCGAAAATGCCGACACCACCATCCACAACTGTGACTTCGAACATCTGCCACGCGGGGTGTGCGGTCCCAGGGACATGGCGCGCTGGCGAAAGGCGCAGCGCTTGGTGTTCTCGCGCAACCATCTGCATCGGCGCCCCGACCTGGTGGTGAACGCTGGCGAGCGGTGGCGTGTGGTCGACTTCAAGTATTACCCGCAACCCCTTTGGCAGCGGCCGAAGGAGAAAGAGGACGAGCCACCGACCAAGGAGGAACGGGACTTCACCAACCTGGAAATCTACGCTTTGCTGCTGCGCTGTCATCTATCCGCGACTGCGTCGGGCGAACCGCCCATTGCCCTGGAAATGTGGCTGCCGGGTCGCGCCTTCGAGGTGCATGCACTGGAAGCGACCCCAGCCTGGGACCCGCCATTGTCCGTGCACTTGCTGCAAACCAGGGTCTTGCTGGAACGCTACGCGAGTCTTTACCAGTCGATGGCGCTGCGCAGCGAGGCCGCTGCGTTCAACCGTAGATCTCCCGCTCAATTGCCTTGATCTGTTCGTGCAGGTCTTCGTTCACCGGGGCGGGTATGCCCTGGGCGTGGCTGATGGATTCGGCCTCGAACTCATGGAGTTCGAAAAAGTCGTACATGTATTTGCCCATGGGGGTGATCAGGTCGTAGTGAAACAAGGTGCTCCGTCCGACCAGGTGAACGTTTATGGAAAGATGCTTGTAGGCATCGGTCAGGTTCGGGTGAGCAATGCGGTAATGATCCGGGTTGAACAGTAGGCTCTTGTGCATTCTGGGGATGCGCAGCAATGCCGGGTCAATGAAGTCCAGTCGTGCGCGCTTGACCTTCCTGTTGCATTTGGCGCATGCCACCGCCAGGTTCGGCAGGTCGAAGATGCAATGATTGAACTGGCTCTTTGGCAATACATGCTCTATATCCAGCACCATGTTGTACTCGCCGCCAATAGGTCTCTGGCAATAACAGCAGCGCTCGCCTTGTTCACGGCGTTTGTGCGCCTTGAGCCGTCGCTTGATCGGTGCTACATGGGCGGATTCCCAGATTTCTCTGGCCGAAGGGCGAGGTCTGGTGCCGACCTGTAGTGCCCTGGCGATACTCAGGTGCTCATCCATCGTGTAGGTGAATGTGGTCATGATACGAGCATCCTCGCCTTGCGAATCAGCAGCAGTTGCTTGCCGTCATGTGCGGCGGCGGCTTCCAATTCATCGAACTCACGGTGGAACAACTGTTCAGTCAGCATGCCCTGCTGCCGGCGGTGCAGCAGGGTGGTCATATGGTGGGACAGGAAAGCGCTGCGTGGCGTCAGCATCCTGAACACGTCCCATAGCACTTGCTCCATGCCTTCGTCGCCACAGTCCAGGGGGCGGGGGGCGTTGTCCTTGACGGCATAGGCCTGCCAGGGCATTTCGGCGTGGGGCGCGGTGGTGACCATGACCGGTGAGTGGGTTGCGATGACCACCCTGGGCCTGTGGTAGTGAAAGAGGTCGAACAGCCTCTTGATGTAGTCATGCTGCCAACGTGGATGAAGACTGTTTTCCGGTTCGTCGATCAGGATCGCCGCATCTTTGTCGATGTGGGAAGCAATGAAGGCCAGGGTCGTGATCAACTGGATCTCACCGGAGCTCGCCTGCTCCAGCGGGAATTGTTCGTTGCCCTTGTGCAGGAATATCGCCGGCCAGTTGCGTAGTTCGTCCTTGTACAGATTGAGTGTCCACGCCCCTTTGTCCGAATACCGCGAGAGACTCTCGGAAGACTGGCTGCTTCCTAGGTCGAACCAGTCGATTCGAGCTTTGGCGTTCTCCTGGCAGATGCCCATGCGAGGCTCATATCCCAGGCGCTCAAGTACCTTACCGATCAGAAAACGGGTATCGGAAGGTTCCTTGATCGACGCGATGACACGTTGCAGCGCGATCGAGAGGAAGGTTTGGCCATAGCGGCCACCCATGAAGAAGTAGCGTTTGCCCTTGTCACGGAACTTGTCGAACGGGCAGTTGGCAATGGCGATGACCGTGCGGTTCTTGCTGATGTAGGCCTCGGCAATATCCGCAAGGGCCTGGCTCTTGCCACTGCCGTTTTCGCCGATGAGGATCGAGAGGGGGCAATCGTAGTCGAAGTCGTGCAGTCGGGTACGCATGGAGAATCCTTTCCTGGGATCGGCAATCGGGGCCGTTCGCGAGCGGGCAGCATACGTTGAGTGATGGCTTTACGCCATTTCTTGCCTCCCTCAAGCCTGTCCGTCGACCGGTTTATTGTCGATCACAGCCGGCCGGTATTGGCCAAGTCTGGACCGGGCGCTGGTCTTTCAGGGCCTCCGGCACCTCTATCGGTGCCTCGCCCGGGCCGAGCAACGCCTCGATTTCACGAACGCTGCGCAGGTATGGGTCGAGGTCGGTGCCCAGCCCGGCCTGGTGCGGGATCCACCAGGCGATGACCTGGGGCTTGCCCTGGTCATCCTCGGTCAGCAGCACCTTCCAGAACACCTCGGGCGTGGCAATGCCGTGGGACGTGACAAAGGCGTCGTTGTCCAGTGCCGCGCCGGCATGACCAAACACCACGCCACCGATCACCGTCACCGGGTGCAGGTCGCGGTAGCACTCGGTGAGCAGCTCGGTCTGGTACCAGGTGCGGCTGTTGTGAGAGGCCAGCTGCGGGACGATGTTGCTCATCAGGTTGGAGGCATCCATCGCCACGCGGTCGTCGTCGAAATGATTGTTGGCCGCCAGGTGTCCGCGGTGGTAACCCTTGGGAGTCGAGTAAGCCTTGGCCGAGAACTGACCCCTGCAGCCCTCGGGCAGACTACGGTCGATACGGAAGTTGTCGATGCGCTGCAAATGGCCCTGGTCTTTCCATAGGGTGAACGCGAAGCGGTGCGGCTCGCCGCGCTGACAGTCGTACCAGAGCCGGAAGCGGCCGTGATCGAGCAGGGTGAGGGGCGGGGCGGCGGGTTCGGGAGCCGGCGGGGAGGGCAGGCGCGGGGCGCAGGAGGTCAGGCTGAGGAGCAACAGCAGGAACAGCAAACGGCGCATGGCGCGTCTTCCTTGATCAAAGGCGCGGGATGGTACAACAGTCTGTGGATCGGTTGCCTGTGAAAGGGCTGGCCATCAGGCATGAAAAAGCCCGGCCTTTGCGGGCCGGGCTCAAGCAACGGTGGACTGCCGAGGCATTCAGTTCAGCGAGTCGATCACCTTGATTGCCTGCCGCTCGCGGGCGGCGGGCCATTCTTGTTGCAGGGTCTGCAGCACGCGACCGACAAAGGAAGTGTCGGCGGCGGCCTTTCTGCCGACGTAGCCCTGGCCACGGCGGTAGACCTTGAAGCGGGCGCGCATGCTGGGCATGTGCGATTCGAATTCGGCTTCAACCGTGTTCGGCGGCAGGCGATCCAGACGGACCTCGCCGGACTGGCTGACCCACAGCAGGTGGTCGTCGAGGCTGTCCTTGCGTGCGGCGAACAGCCGGGCCAATTGGTCGATGGTTGGATTGTTGTTCAAGTTCATCATAAAGCCCCCATTACTCTCATTCGTTGGTGAAGTTCGGCTGAAGTTCACATTCGGCGCCACACCATGTAGCGCGCTAACCAAGGCTGCTACAGCAGCATCGCAACAGGGGCTTTCTCACGCTGCCTTCTGGGCAGTTTCCCTCTCCACGGACGGCCTGCGTTACCGCGCAGGCCGTCTGGAACACCCTTGCCACCGCTCCCGATCGGGGAGACGGCCTCATCATGCACAAGGCGCGGGAAGGGCGTCAACAGGTTTGTAGTGATTATTTTTGCTCACTACATCTTGTCGGACAATCCTGCCGGTTCTGTCACGCCAGTCCGTTGTCGCCGTGCTCGAGGTAGCCGGGGCGTTGGCGCAGCCGCTCATGATAGGCCTCCAGCGCCGGCAACTCGGGGTGCTCCAGGGGCGTGCGCCGCCAGCGGTTGAGGGACAGGCCGATGGCCACGTCGGCGAGGCTGAAGGCGTCGCCGGCGACATAGGCGCCGGTGGCCTGCAGGCGTGCTTCGAGCAGGCGCATCCTGGCCGTCCACTGAGCGCTGCTGGCGGCCAGCAGCGCGGGGTCCTGGTGCGCCGGCGACTGGCGCACCAGCGACATGAACGGGTAGCGCCAGGCGTCGTTGAGGTCGGTGGCCTGCCAGTCGAGCCACTGGTCCACCGCGGCGCGGGCGCGGGGGGCGCCGGGGTAGAGCGCCTCGCCGCCGTACTGGTTGACCAGGTAGCGCAGGATGGTATTGGATTCCCACAGCACGAAGTCGCCATCGACGATCACCGGCACCATGGCGTTGGGATTCAGCGCCAGGAACTCGGGCGTGTCGGTGGCGCGAAAGCCGCTGCCCCAGTCTTCGCGCTGGAACGGCAGGTTCAGTTCGGCGCAGGTCCACAGCACCTTGCGTACGTTGATCGACGAGGCCTTGCCAAGGATCTTCAGCATGTCACGGCTCCAGGCTGGAAAGGATGCGTTGCGCGGCGCGCACGCGTTCTTCGTTGGGGTAGTTGCGGTTGGCCAGCAGCACGATGCCCATCTGCCTGGACGGCACGAACGCCACGTAGGCACCGAAGCCGCCGGTGGCGCCGGTCTTGTTGTACCAGGCGGCAGGCTCGGCGGGCAGCGCCGGGTTCAGCGCCTGGATCGGGTTTTCTCCGCGGATGATCTTGTCGCCGTTGTATTCCAACAGGGTGTCGAGGCTGACCGGGTAGGGGTAGCGCTCCCAGCCCAGACCCTGGGTCATCGCGCCGACCTGGAAGTAACCGGACTGGGTGATGGCGATGGCCTTGCGCATGACCGGGTCGAGGGTGTCCGATTGCAGCTGTAACTGCACATAGCGCAGCAGGTCGCTGGCACTGGTCTTGATGCCATAGGCCTGCTCGGCATAGGGGCCCGGGTTGACCCGCACCGGCTTGTCCTTGGCGTCGTAGCCTTGTGCGTAGAGCCCGCGGGCACTGGCCGGCACCTCCAGATAGGTGTGCTTGAGCCCAAGGCGGGGCAGCACCTGTTGGGTCATCAGTTCGGCGAACGGTCGCTGTTGGGCGCGGGCCGCGAGGTCGCCGAACAGGCCCAGGCTGGGGTTCGAGTAGCAGCGGTGGGTGCCGGGCGCGAAGCGGCGTTGCCAGTGCTGGAACCAGGTCAGGGTCTGGGCCGGCGTCTGCACCTCATCGGGGAACTGCAAGGGCAGGCAGTCGCCGCTGTAGGCCCCCAGTTCCAGCACGCTGGCGCTGCCGATCGAGGCTTTGGCCAGGGCCGGCTGGTAGCGGCTGGCAGGGGCCTGCAAGTCGAGCTTGCCTTCGGCGCTGGCCAGGGCGGCGAGGGTAGCGGTGTAGGTCTTGCTCACCGAACCGACCTCGAACAGCGTGTCGCGGCTCACTGCCTGGCGGCTGGCCTTGTCGGCCAGACCGTAGTTGAAGTAATGCGACTGGCCGTTGGCATACACCGCCACGGCCATGCCGGCGATGCCTCGCTCGCGCATCAGCGCCGGAATGACGTCATCGACGGTGGCTTGCAGGTCGTTGGCCAGCAGCGGCGGCGCGGCCAGCATCAGGGTGGCGGCCAGCAGCAGGCGTGGGGGGCGTTTCATGGTGGGGCGTTCCTTGTCGTGGATCAGGGGCGTGGCGAAGCGAGGTGTCCGTTGGGCGACACCGACAGGGGTTCCGGCGTTAGCGGCACAAGGGCCAAGACCTTATCGTCCAGGCTTGCACAAAGACAAGACGGAAACTGTGATGAGATATCTACGGATGCTGTTCGACAACTTTACCCTGGCCCTGCTCGGGGTGGTGTTCATCGCCACCGTGCTGCCGTGCTCCGGCGAGGGGGCGGTGCTGTTCGGCTGGCTGACCAACCTGGCCATCGGCCTGCTGTTCTTCCTGCATGGCGCCAAGCTGTCGCGCGAGGCGATCATCGCCGGTGCCGGTCACTGGCGCCTGCATTTGCTGGTGTTCTCCTGCACCTTCGTGCTGTTCCCGTTGCTGGGCCTGGCGTTCAAGCCGCTGTTCGTGCCGTTGGTGGGCAACGAGCTGTACCTGGGCGTGCTGTACCTGTGCGCCTTGCCGGCCACGGTGCAGTCGGCCATCGCCTTCACTTCGCTGGCCCGGGGTAACGTGCCGGCGGCGATCTGCAGCGCGGCGGCCTCGAGCCTGCTGGGGATCTTCCTGACGCCGCTGCTGGTGATGCTGTTGCTGGGCGCCTCGGGCGACACCGGCTCCGGGCTGGACGCGGTGCTGAAGATCACCCTGCAGTTGCTGGTGCCCTTCGTCGCCGGGCAGGTCGCCCGCCGCTGGATCGGCGCCTGGGTCAAGCGCAATGCGCGTTGGCTGAAGGTGGTGGACCAGGGTTCGATCCTGCTGGTGGTTTACACCGCCTTCAGTGAAGCGGTGGTCACCGGTCTGTGGCATACGGTGTCGCCGCAGCACCTGGCCGGGCTGTTCGCCGTGTGCGGGATCCTGCTGGCGGTGGTGTTGCTGGGCACGCGCTTGCTCGGGCGGGTGCTGGGATTCAATGTCGAGGACCGCATCACCATCCTGTTTGCTGGTTCCAAGAAGAGTCTGGCGACAGGCGTGCCCATGGCGCAGGTGTTGTTCGTGGGGGGCGGCATTGGGGCGATGATCCTGCCGTTGATGCTGTTTCATCAGATCCAGCTGATGGTCTGCGCGGTGCTGGCGCAGCGGTATGCGGCGCGGGTGGAGGAGGGGCATCCTGAGGTGCGCGCCTCGCTGTAAGGATCATCCCTGAAGGCCTGGCTGTAAGGATGCGGTGGGAGCGGGCTTGCCCCGCGATAGCGATTGCCTGGGCGAGCGCTATCGCGGGGCAAGCCCGCTCCCACGAGTTCGCTCTCACGAAGGCGTCCGATTCACATTCACTGACCCACCAACGTCTGCAATCGCGCCAGCGCCGGCCCTTCGCGCTGGCGGTCGAAGACCAGCAGCGACACTTCCAGCATCGCCCCCGGCGCACGCGACAAGCGTTGCTCACAGCGCAGGCGCAAACGCCCCTGGTCGCATTCGAACTGTCTGACGCCTGCCTTCGCGCCGCCCTCCAGGCGCAGTTCGGCCAGGCGCCCCTGGGCCGCCAGCAGGGCCAGTCCCTTGTCGCGCAACAGCCCGTTGCCCTGGGTCATCAACCCGGTGGCACGCACGGCGGCGGCCATGGCCACGGCGACGATGGTCAGCGCCACCAGCACTTCGATCAGGGTGAAACCGTCCTCGGTGGTGCGCACGGGAACTCCATTCGCGCAGGCCAAAGCGGCACTGTAGAGCGGTGCGATGACGGTTTGACGACGCCGACTCCCGAGCTTTTTCAATATCCGTGACATACCGGCTTGCCACAATCGGCCCCCGATTCGAACTCACGCAAGGAATGCCGAGATGCAGATCGACCGCCGCAACATGCCCGCCCAGCGTATCCGCCAGCAAGGCTTTACCCTGATCGAGATCATGGTGGTGGTGGTGATCCTCGGGATTCTCGCGGCGATGGTGGTGCCCAAGGTGCTTGATCGCCCCGACCAGGCCCGCGCCACTGCGGCGCGCCAGGACATCGGCGGGCTGATGCAGGCACTCAAGCTGTACCGGCTGGACAACGGCGCCTACCCCAACCAGAACCAGGGCCTGAAGGTGCTGGTGGAAAAACCGGCCCAGGCCAAGGACGGCCAATGGCGCGCCTACCTCGACCGCCTGCCCAACGACCCATGGGGGCGCCCGTACCAGTACCTGAACCCGGGCGCCAACGGCGAGATCGATGTGTTCTCCCTGGGCGCCGACGGCCAGGCCGGCGGCGATGGGGTGAATGCCGACCTCGGCTCCTGGCAGTTGTGACCGGCCATGGCGCGCCAGGAGGGCATGGCCGTGATCAGTGCGTTGCTGATCGCTGCGGTAGTGGCGGTGATTGCCGCCGGCATGATCGAGCGTCAGGGCTTGCTGACCCGTCAGGTGGAGAATCGCCAGCTGGCATTGCAAGGCCAATGGGCCCTGGAAGGCGGCTTGCAGCTTAGCCGCCAGGTGCTGTTCGAACAGCGCCTGCGCGATCCGCTGGTGCGCGGCGGCCAGCCCTGGTCACGCCCGATGCGCGATGTGCCGTCCGCCAGCGTGCGTTTCGACGGGCAACTGGAGGACGAGCAGGGCAAGTTCAACCTGCGCAACCTGGTGGTCGATGGCCAGGTAGACGCCGAGGCGTTGGCGACTTTCCAGCGTCTGTGCGCGCTGATAGGGGTCAATGAGCGACTGGCCACGGCCATTGCCGGGCAGGTGATCGATAGCTACCCACAGCGTCCGCTGGCCACTCCCGCCAATGCCGGCTTGGGCCTGGCCAGCGGCCGTGCGACTTCACCGGCCAGCGCCGACGAAGCGTTGCCGGCCAGGCGCCCGATGTTGCGCAGCGTCGAGGCCCTGGCCGGGCTCAAGGGCATGGATGGCGAAGCCCTGGCGCGCCTGCGCCGGTTCGTCACGGTGCTGCCGGCGCTGACCTGGGTCAACGGCAACACCGCCAGTGCCGAAGTGCTTGCCGCTCAGGTGCCGGGCCTGTCGTTGCAGCAGGCCGCGGCGTTGGTGGCTGAACGTGACGGCGGGCGCTGGTTCATCAATCGCGGCGATTTCGTCAATCGCCTGCGCATGCCATCCCTGGCCATGGCCAACGTCCGGGTGGGGATCAACAGCGACTGGTTCCGCCTGCATGGCCTGGCGCGCCTGGGCAGTCGCGAGCTTCCCCTGCAGGCGCTGCTGCGCCAGCGCGAGGGGCAGTTGCCGGATGTCATCTGGCGCCGGGTGGGCGCATGAGCACGGTCATGGAGGTATGGCTGGCACCGCTGGCCGAACTGGACGAGGCGTCGGTGCTGGAGTATCGCCTGGCTGATCGGCACGGGCAGGCGAGCCGTGGACAGTTGCTTCGGCAGGCCAAGGGCGCGCCCTGGCGTCTGCACCTGCACGAGCAGGATAGCCTGGCCCTGGAGATCGCCATGCCACCCCTGGCCGGCAAGCGCCTTACGTCGGCCGTGTGCTGCGCGGTGCAGGGGCTGGTGCTGGGTGATGCCGGGCAGGTCCATGTCGCGCATGGGCCGCGTCGGGCCGATGGGCAGGTCGCGGTGGCCTGGCTCGGGTTGACGGAACTGGCGAGGCTGCAGGCGTGGTTGCAGGTCGATGGCATCAGGTCGGCTGGATTGTACGCCCGACAGGACGATGCCCTGTCGGCGGCGGATCTGTGCGGCGGGCTGGCCGGGCCGACGAAGCCGATGGCCTGGGGGCGCACGTTGGGCATCTGGGCGGCGGCAACGTTGGTCTGGTGCCTGGGCCTTAATCTTTACGCCGCGCACCTGATTCGAGAGGGCGAAGCATTGCGTACCCGCATGGTCACACAGGTGCGCACGGCCTTCCCGCAGTTGCCGGTGGTGCTCAACCCGTTGCAGCAGGCGCGCCAGCAACTGCAGGGCGGGCAGGGTAGCGCGGCGGCGGGGCTGACGGCATTGCTGGAGGGTGCCGGGCAGGTCATGCCGTTCCTGGCCGGTAATGTCGAGGCCATGGATTACCAGGATGGCCAGCTGCGTATTACCCCCTTGCCCGACGGCGGCAAGGTCCCGGCGGACAGCGCCTGGCAGGCTGATCTTGCCGCCCGTGGCATCGACGGCCAGGCCAGCGGGCAGGGCTGGACACTGCGAGCGGCCAATTCGTCTGGCGAGGAGCTGGCCCATGTCGATTAAGGCGCGCCTGGCTACCCTGCGTGCGCAGGGGCGGCAACGCTGGCAGGCCCTGGCCGCGCGGGAGCGCCGCGCCGTCGCCCTGGGCGGCGGTCTGCTCGGCGTGCTGTTCTGCTGGCAGGTGCTGGTCCAGCCGGCCCTGGCCCGGATCGACCACTGGCAAGCCGAGACACCCAAGCTGCGCGGCCAGGCCCAGGCGCTCGACGCACTGCTCGGCGAGCGACTGGCGCAGCGCCCAGCAGACATCGCCCTGGCATTGCGGCAAAGCCTGGAGCAGGCAGGCCTGCAAGAACACTCACAACTCGATGCCGAGGGCGATGCCTGGCGCCTGAGCTGGCACCGGGCCCCGGCCGAAGCGGCGATGGCCTGGCTGCAGAGCGTGCCGCCACGGCTCGGCCTGGACACCGGCCAACTGGCGCTGCGCCGCGATCCGGCTGCCGAGCCGGGCAGCCCGGTGACCTTCTCCGGAACTCTTCGCATGGATCAGGCGCATGGCGCTAAGGACCCTTCATGATGTCCCTCCGTTCACCGCGACTGCCGTTCGCGCCCTTGCTCCTGGCCCTGGCGCTCAGCGCCTGCGCCAGCGCACCAAGCGTGCAACGCCCCTTGGCCAGCAGCGAGCTGGGCCGCCCGCTGGCCGAGGCCGGCGCCTCGTCGGCCGGGCTGGATCATCGTGCGCAGCCCGAGGCGCAGACCCGCCCGGCAACGCGTCAGCCTGGCCCTCGGGTCGGTCAGCGCCACAGCCGCGCCGTGGCGACGCCGCCCCAGGCCAATCCACTGGGTGACCAGCCGGTACAGCTGAACTTCGTCGACGCCGATATTCAGGCGGTGGTACGCGGCCTGTCCCGTGCCACGGGGCGTCAGTTCCTGGTCGATCCGCGGGTCAAGGGCCAGCTGACCCTGGTCTCCGAGGGCGAGGTGCCCGCCAGCAAAGCCTATGGCATGCTGTTGTCGGCCCTGCGCATGCAGGGTTTCAGCGTGGTCGACGTCGGCGGTGTGGCCCAGGTGGTACCGCAGGCCGATGCCAAGCTGCTCGGCGGCGCACTGGTGACGGGGAACCGCGACGCCGGCAACGGCATGGTCACCCGCACCTTCCGCCTGCAATACGAGAACGCCGTCAACCTGATCCCGGTGCTGCGCCCGATCGTCTCGCCGGACAACCCGATCAATGCCTACCCCGGCAACAACACCCTGGTCGTCACTGACTACGCCGAGAACCTCGAGCGGGTGGCGCAGATCCTCGACCGGGTCGACATTCCCACGGCCATCGACACCGATGTGGTGGCGATCAACAATGGGATCGCCAGCGACATCGCCGGCATGGTCAATGAACTGCTCGACAGCCAGGGCAGCGACCCGACCCAGAAGATCAGCGTGCTGGGCGACCCGCGTTCGAACAGCGTGGTGATCCGCTCCGGCAGCCCCGAGCGCACTCAGCTGGCCCGCGACCTGATCTACAAGCTCGACAACGCCCAGAACAGCGCCGGCAACCTGCATGTGGTGTACCTGCGCAATGCCCAGGCCGACAAGCTGGCGCAGAGCCTGCGCGGGCTGCTGACCGGCGAGAGTGACACTGCCGGCAACGACACCACGCGTGCGCTGCTCAGTGGAGGCGGCATGCTCACTGGCGGCAGTAGCAACGGCGCCAACGGCAATGGCAGCAGCACGCAAGGCAACAGCGCCAACAACAACGCCAGCAGCAGCCGTGGCAGCAGCCAGGGCGCCGGCACGACACCGAACGGCTATGGCAGCACCACCCAGCAGAACGACCAGGGCACCGCGTTCTCCGCCGGTGGCGCGACCATCCAGGCCGACAAGACCACCAACACCTTGCTGATTTCCGCGCCCGAGCCGCTGTACCGCAGCCTGCGCGAAGTCATCGACCAGCTCGACCAGCGCCGCGCCCAGGTGGTGGTGGAAAGCCTGATCGTCGAAGTCGGTGAAGACGACGCCAACGAGTTCGGCATCCAGTGGCAGGCCGGTAACCTCGGCAAGAATGGCGTGTTTGGCGGCGCCAACCTCGGCGGCAGCGGCTTGGTCAAGGGACCCAGCAGCATCGACGTGCTGCCGAAGGGGCTGTCAGTGGGGGTGGTCGATGGCACGGTGAAAATCCCGGGCATCGGCGAGGTGCTCGACCTCAAGGTGCTGGCCCGTGCGCTGACGAGCAAGGGCGGCAGCAACGTGCTGTCGACACCCAACCTGCTGACCCTGGACAACGAGGCGGCGAGCATCTTCGTCGGCCAGACCATCCCCTTCGTCAGCGGCCAGTACGTCACCGACGGCGGCGGCAACAGCAACAACCCGTTCCAGACCATCCAGCGCGAGGAGGTGGGGCTGCGACTGAACGTGCGTCCGCAGATCTCCGAGGGCGGCACGGTCAAGCTGGACGTCTACCAGGAGGTCAGCAGCGTCGACCAGCGCGCCTCCAGCGCCGCCGGCACGGTGACCAACAAGCGCGCCATCGACACCAGCATCCTGCTCGACGATGGCCAGATCATGGTCCTGGGCGGCCTGCTGCAGGACGGCTACACCCAGACCAACGAGGGCATTCCGTGGCTGTCCGGGCTGCCGGGGGTCGGTGCGTTGTTTCGCAGCGAGCGCCGCGCCAGCAACAAGACCAACCTGATGGTGTTCCTGCGCCCTTACATCGTGCGCGATGCGGCGGTCGGGCGCAGCATCACCCTGAACCGCTACGACTTCATCCGCCGCGCCCAGGGCAGCCTCAAGCCCGAGCATTCCTGGGCCTTGCCGGACATGGACATGCCGCTGTTGCCGCCAGTGGAGCAGGGCGTGCCCGACCAGGGCCGCGCCCAGCCGGCGGCGCTGCGCGCACCACGGGCCGCGATCCGCGCGGTGCCGGTGGACGAGGTGGCGCGTTGAGCCGCTTGCCATACGCCTGGGCCAAGGCCCAACGCCTGGTGCTGCAGGTGGATGGCGAGGCCGGTGCGGTGCTGTCGCGCTGCCCGTCGAGCCCGGCCTGGGCAGTGGCCGAAGTGCGCAGGCGCCATGGCCAGGTGCTGGTCGAGGCGCTCGACGATGCGCAGATGGACGCGCTGCTGGTCAGTGCCTACGCCGACACCGGAAGCGCGGCGGCGGTGGTGGGCGCGGCGGAGAACGAGGTGGACCTGGATCGCCTGCTGCAGGACATCCCGGAAGTCACCGACCTGCTCGAGGCCCAGGACGACGCGCCGGTGATCCGCATGATCAACGCCTTGCTCACCCAGGCCGCGCGCGACCAGGCCAGCGACATCCATATCGAGCCGTTCGAGAGCCATTGCCTGGTGCGCTACCGGGTCGACGGCACCCTGCGCGACGTGGTTTCGCCGCGCAAGGCGCTGCACGGCGCGCTGGTGTCGCGGATCAAGATCATGGCGCAGCTGGACATCGCCGAAAAGCGCTTGCCCCAGGACGGCCGCATCGCCCTGCGCGTGGCCGGGCGACCCATCGATATCCGCGTCTCCACCGTGCCCACCGGTCATGGCGAGCGGGTGGTGATGCGCCTGCTCGACAAGCAGGCCGGACGCCTGCGCCTGGAAGCACTGGGCATGGACGCAGGCCTGCTGGCGCGGCTCGACCAGCTCATCCGCCAGCCCCATGGCATCGTGCTGGTCACCGGCCCCACCGGCTCGGGCAAGACCACCAGCCTGTACGCCGCGCTGGCGCGGCTGGACGCCAGCGTCAGCAACATCCTCACCGTGGAGGATCCGGTGGAATATGACTTGCCGGGCATCAGCCAGATCCAGGTCAACGCGCGTATAGACATGAGCTTCGCCGTGGCCCTGCGCGCCATCCTGCGCCAGGACCCGGACGTGATCATGATCGGCGAGATCCGCGACCTGGAGACCGCGCAGATCGCCGTGCAGGCCTCGCTGACCGGGCACCTGGTGCTGGCCACCCTGCACACCAACGACGCGGTGTCGGCGGTCAACCGCCTGGTCGACATGGGGGTCGAGCCGTTCCTGCTGGCCTCGGCGCTGCTCGGGGTACTGGCCCAGCGCCTGGTGCGCCGATTGTGCCCGCACTGTCGCGAGCCCGACCCGGCCACGCCCGGGCAGTACCGTGCGGTGGGCTGTGCGCACTGCAACCATTGCGGCTATAGCGGTCGTACCGGCATCCACGAGCTGTTCTGCGTGGACGACGAGGTGCGCAGCCTGGTGCATCAGGGCGCGGACGAACAGGTCCTGCGCGCCGCCGCCCGGCGCAACGGCATGCGCAGCATGCGCGAGGACGGCCAGCGCTGGGTCGACAGTGGCAGCACCTGCCTGGAAGAGATCCTGCGTGTGACACGGGACGCCTGATGAATCGCTATCGCTATGAAGCCGCCGATGCCCAGGGCCGCGTAGTCAAGGGCCTGCTCGAAGCCGACAGCCCGGCGGCGGCGATGGCCCAGCTGCGTGCCCTGGGCCTGACCACCCTGGAGGTCGAGGCCCAGGCCGCGGCCGGGCAGGGCAATGGTCTGTTCGGCGCGAAGCTGTCCGACGGCGACCTGGCCTGGGCCACGCGTCAGCTGGCCAGCCTGCTGGCCGCCGGCCTGCCGTTGGAAGCGGCGCTGGGTGCGACCCTGGAGCAGGCCGAACGCAAGCATGTGGCGCAGTTGCTGGGCGCGGTGCGTGGCGATGTACGCAGCGGCATGCGCCTGGCCGATGCCCTGGCCGAGCGGCCGCGGGACTTCCCCGAGATCTACCGGGCGTTGGTGGCGGCGGGCGAGGAGTCCGGCGACCTGGCCCAGGTGATGGAGCGCCTGGCCGACTACATCGAGGACCGCAACACCCTGCGCGGCAAGATCCTCACCGCGTTCATCTACCCCGGGGTGGTGGGGCTGGTGTCGGTGGGTATCGTCATTTTCCTGCTCAGCTACGTGGTGCCACAGGTGGTCAGTGCCTTCACCCAGGCGCGCCAGGACCTGCCCGGGTTGACCCTGGCCATGCTGGCGGCCAGTGACTTCGTGCGCGAATGGGGTGTGCTGTGCTTCGCCCTGTTGGCCGGGGTGTTCTGGGGCTGGCGGGTCTACCTGCGCGCGCCGGCGGCGCGCCTGGCCTGGCATGGGCGGATCCTGCGCCTGCCATTGTTCGGACGCTTCGTGCTGGGCCTGAACACGGCGCGTTTCGCCTCCACGCTGGCGATCCTCGGCAGCGCCGGGGTGCCGCTGTTGCGGGCTTTGGAGGCGGCGCGCCAGACCCTGGGCAACGACCGCCTCGACCAGTGCGTCAACGAGGCCACGGCGCGGGTGCGCGAGGGCGCCGGGCTGGCTTCGGCGCTGGCGGTGGAGAAGGTCTTTCCGCCGCTGCTCATCCACCTGATCGCCAGCGGCGAGAAGACCGGCAACCTGCCGCCGATGCTCGACCGCGCCGCCGACAGCCTGGCCAAGGACATCGAACGCCGCGCCATGGGCATGACCGCGCTGTTGGAGCCGTTGATGATCGTGGTCATGGGCGCGGTGGTACTGCTGATCGTCATGGCCGTGCTGATGCCGATCATCGAGATCAACCAGCTGGTGCAATGACCTGTTGCGCCACCTCCCACACCTGCTGGCGGAACCAGCCACGCAAGGGATCGGCGTGGGTGCGCGCGTGCCAGATCTGCATCACCTCGACGTGCGGCAGCACCAGGGGCAGGGCATGCAGGCGCAGGCCTGGGTCGCGCTCGACTGCCTCCATGGCCAGCGAGCGCAGGCAGGTCAGCAGCAGGTCGGTGCCACGCACCAGGCGTGTGGGGGCGATGAAGCTGGACAGCCCGGCTACCACCCGACGTTGCTGGCCGAGGGCCCGCAGGGCCTGGTCGACCCGGCCGTCGAGATCGCCGGTCAAGGTCGTCAACAGGTGGTCGCAGGCCACGAATGCCTCCAGGGTCAGGCCGTCGACCAACCTCGGGTTGTCGGCGGCGGCCAGCACCACGAAGTCCTCGCTGAGCAGCCGCTGCTGGTGGAAGGTGTCCGGCAGGTCGCTGTAGAAGCCGGCGATGGCCAGGTCGCAGGTGCCTTTCTCCAATGCCTCGCGGGGCAGGTCGCCCCGGGTGTTGTGGGTGATCAGGGTCAGGTTCGGCGCTTGGTCACGAAGAATCGGCAGCAGCCCGGGCAGCAAGGTCTGCTCCAGGTAGTCGGTGCTGTACAGGTGTAACTGGACCGGGCGTTCGAGGAAGTGCTCGCCGTCGCAGCGGCTGAAGAAGTCCTGCAGGTGCCCGATCAACTGTTGCACCTCGGGTGCCAGTTCGTGGGCCCTGGGGGTGGGCGTGAGGCCGCGTGGCGCGCGCACGAACAGCGGGTCGCCAAACTGGTGGCGCAGCTTGTTGAGCTTGTGGCTCAGGGCCGGCTGGCTGAGCGCCAGGCGTTGCGCGGCACGGGAGGCGCTGCGCTCTTCGTAGAGCACCTGGAACAGGTGCAGCAGGTTGAGATCCTTGTTGCCGATATTCATTTATTGGATCGCAGAAATAAGTTCTTTCGAATTATCGAATCATAGCGCGATGGTTAGGATGGGCCCAACCTGTTGAGGGAGTCGCCCATGACCATCGCCATTTTCGCCATCATCCAGCCCCTTTCCGAATACCGTGACGCTACCGAGCAGGCCCTGCGCCGGATGGTCGAGCATTCCCGTGCCGAGCCAGGCAACCTGCGCTACGACTTGTTCGTGCGCGAGGGCGGGACGCTGGCGTTCGATCTGTTCGAGCTGTACGTCGACGAGGCTGCCGTCGAGGCCCATCGCCAAAGCACCCATTACCAGGCCTACCGCGCCGCCACCGCCGATTGGCTGGCCGCACCGACCCAGGTGCAGCTTGCCCGTCCGTTGGACATCGCGCCATTCAACTGAATCAGGAATCGACCATGAACAAGATTGCTCCCGTTGCGCTGGCGCTGGCCGGCGCCTTGCTGAGCGGCCACGCCGCCGCTGCCGCGAAGGGCGAAGTGCTGGTGCTGCTGTCCAGCGAGAACCAGTTGCCGCTCAAGGACGGCAAGCCGTATCCCACCGGTTATTATCTCAACGAGTTCGGCGTGCCCGCCGACCGCTTGCTCAAGGCCGGCTACAAGCTGGTGCTGGTGACGCCCAGGGGCAATGCGCCGAGTGTCGACGAACGCTCGATCGACCCGATGTACTTCGGCGGCGATGCCGGCGAGATGCAGCGAATCCGCCAGGTGGTCGAAAGCCTGCCGGACATTCGCGACACGCTGTCGTTGAAGGAGGTGCTGGCGGGCGATCTGGATCGTTACGCCGGGATCTTCATCCCAGGTGGCCATGCGCCGCTGATCGACCTGGCCAACAACCCGGACGTCGGCACCTTGCTGCGTCATTTCCACCAGGCCGGCAAGCCCACGGCCGCCATCTGCCACGGCCCGATCACGCTGCTGTCGGCGCAGCAGGATCCGGTCGCCTATCGCGCCGCATTGGCCCGTGGCGAAACCCCGGCAGCCGGAGATTGGAGCTACCAGGGTTATCGCATGACCATCTTTTCCGACCCGGAGGAGCAGGTGTTCGAAGGTTCGCTCAAGGACCAGCGCCTGCAGTTCTATCCGGCCAAGGCCATGGCCGGCGCGGGAGGTGACATGAGTTATGCCGAGGCCTGGCAGCCCCATGTGGTGGTTGATCGTGAGTTGATCACCGGGCAGAACCCGTTCTCCGACAAGGCGTTGGCCGATGCGCTGCTGGAGCGGTTGGAGGCTGCAGGGCAATAGCGATTCAGGTGCTTGGCGAAACAGGTATAGCGCCTATGAGATCGAGCGCCGCCCGCGCGGCGCATCGCGACGCAAGGCCGCCCACAGGCGTGGCGCGTGGCTTGAGGGCTGCACGGTCGCTGTGGGAGCGGGCTTGCCCGCGAACACCGGCATAGCCGGTGCCAGGTACCGCGTCTCCTGCTTCGCGGGTAAACCCGCTCCCACAGGGATCGCGCCAGATTCTAAAAATTGAGCAAGACAGTTGCTCCCACATTTGTTGCAACGTGCCGAGCCTGTCAGGCCATGGTTGCCCGCCTTGGTGCATGTCTTGAGACAGGCGAGGCGGCAGTAGTGCCCACGCTGAAACCGTGCTGGACCAACAAGGCGGACAAGGTAATGGCACAGGATTGACTGGCCCGAAACAGATGTGGGAGCGGCCTTGCGTCGCGATGCGCCGCGCGGGCGGCGCTCGATCTCATAGGCGCTGCAAGGGTTACGGCAGGCACCTGGCGGCCCAAACGCGATCAATAGCTTCGCGACACCAGGGCTCACATTTCTCAGGTGTTTGAGAGCCTGCGTGGCTTGCGCGGCCTGCCAGCATAGGCTGAGCTTTCGACATTTTTGAAGGCATCAATGACTTCATCTGTAAGGAAACTGCCGTACTGCTTCGATGCTAGAAGTCGGGACAACTTCTCGACGGCAATAGCCTCGAAGTAGGCGACGTCTGAATTGACCTCATGCTGATCTTTTATCTCTTCGTCCATGCGCTGCCCTCGAATGCAGGAAAACTGAGGTAGCGTGAAGTTAACTCGAGTTGCTCTCGGACTGGGCCTTGAGAGTTGAAGGAAGTTTCCTTGGCTTGTGTGGCCAGTATCTGGCCAAGCGATTTTGGAGGTCGGACGCCCCTGGGTGCGCGACCTCCTGGCAAGAGGGATCAGACCCTGGCCGGTTTCTTCCAGGCACCCAACGCCAGCACCAGCGCACCCGCCATGATGCCGATGTCGGCAAGGTTGAACACGCCGGTATGCAGCGGCCCAAGGTTGAGCACGAGGTAGTCGACCACATGCCCGTCGCGCAGCACCCGGTCGATCAGGTTGGCCAGTCCGCCCATGGCGATGAAGTAGGCTGCGCCGGCCTTCACCGGGGTCGCCTGCCAGTGCCTGAGCGCCCAGGTCACGGCCCAGCAGCAGGCCACGCCTACCGCGGCGACGAAGATCAGTTGCTTGAGGCCCGGCGACAGACTGGCGCCGAGGCTGAGGAACGCGCCCGGGTTCAGGCTCAGGGCCAGGTCGAGCCAGGCGATCTGGTTGCCGAATACATAGCTGTGGTTGTTCAGGGCGACCAGGGCGATCAGTTTCACCCACTGGTCGAGCAGGATGAAGGCGACGCCGAGGATCAGGACGAGGGTACGGCTGGAGGGCATGCAGGCAATTCCTTCGCTGCGCGGGCGCGGCCGTCCGGTATTGGCGGGGCTGCCGACAGCGCGGCGAAGATAGCGCAGGCGGGTCTAGACTTAAAGTCCGGGTCGGTTGCAGACGCGGCCCGATCATCCATCCGACCACCGCCTCCCGGACCGGACGTCGCCGACGGTGGCCTTCTGGCAAGAGGAGGGCAGGTCATGGACGAGGCACGGCTTCAGGAATTCATGGGCAAGCTGGTGGGCGACATGGGCGCGGCGGCGACGCTGGCCAATGTCATTCTAGGGGATGAACTCGGGCTGTACCGGGCCATGGCCGACAGCCTGCCGGTCACCCCCGAGGCGCTGGCCGAACGCACCGGTTGCCAGCCAAGGCTGGTGCGCGAATGGCTCAATGGCCAGGCCGCGGCGGGTTACCTGGTGCATCACGACGGGCAGTTCACCCTGCCGCAGGAGCAGGCCATGACACTGGCCCTGGAGGACTCCCCGGTCTACATGGCCGGTGGTGCCTCGGTGCTGGCGGCGCTGTTCCATGACAAGGACAAGCTGGTCGCGGCCATGCGCGGCGACGGCGCGCTCGCCTGGGGCGATCATCATCCATGCATGTTCAGCGGTACCGAGCGCTTCTTCAGGCCGGGCTATCGGACCTTCCTGGTGGCCGACTGGCTACCGGCACTGGAAGGGGTGGTGGCCAAGCTGCAGGCTGGCGCCCAGGTGGCCGATGTCGGTTGTGGCCACGGTGCCTCGACCATCGTCATGGCCGAGGCATTCCCGGTCTCGCGCTTTATCGGCTACGACTACCATGCACCGTCGGTGCAAACTGCCAGCGAGCGGGCCCGCGATGCGGGGGTGGGCGACCGGGTCAGCTTCCAGCAGGCCTCGGCCAAGGACTACCCCGGCCGCGACCTGGACCTGGTGTGCTTCTTCGATTGCCTGCATGACATGGGCGATCCGGTGGGGGCGGCGCGGCATGCCTATCGGGCGCTCAAGGACGACGGCACGGTGATGTTGGTCGAGCCGTTCGCCGAGGATACGCTGGATGCCAATATCAACCCGGTCGGCAGGCTGTTCTATGCGGCGTCCACCTTCATCTGCACGCCCAACTCGCTGTCCCAGGAAGTGGGACTGGGGCTGGGGGCCCAGGCGGGCGAGGCGCGCCTGCGGGCGGTGTTCGAAGAGGCTGGGTTCCGCCAGTTCCGCAGGGCGACGCAGACACCGTTCAACTTGATTCTGGAGGCCAGGAAGTAGAGATTCGTCGGTACTGTTCTCGGTGCGGGGCAAGCCCGACTACCAAGGGATGTTTGAGCAAATACGGCTAGGCGGGCCCAGGGGCGGATCGGCGAACCTGTGGCCTGCCGTGATTCCAGGAGCAACCGAGCTTGTCCGTCAATGCCCATTACAAGACCCGCTTCGACACTGTGCTCGCCTACATCCAGGACAACCTGGAGGGCGATCTGTCGGTGGAGGCCCTGAGTGTGGTGGCGCACTTTTCGGTGTTCCATTTCCATCGTCAGTTCAGCGCTTACGTGGGCGTGCCGGTGGCCCGCTATGTGCAACTGATGCGTTTGCGTCGTGCGGCGCATCGGCTGGTCGGCCAGCCCGGGCACTCGGTGCTGGAGGCCGCGCTGGAGGCGGGCTTTGAAAGCCCGGAAGCCTTCAGCCGGGCGTTCCGGCGGGCATTCGGGCACGCGCCCAGCGCGTTCCGCCGCCGGCCCGACTGGCAGGTATGGAACACGGTGTTTGCCATCCCTCATTTTTCCAGGAGCATCACCATGCAGGTACGAATCGTCGATTTCGCCGCCGTGCGCCTTGCGGCGCTGGAGCATCGCGGGCCGGCCAGCCAGGTCAGCGAGACCGTGCGCCGCTTCATCGACTGGCGCATGAGCAGCGGGCAATCGCCTGTGGCCAGCAGCCGCAGTTTCGGCATCCCGTTCAACAACCCGGATACCACGGCACCGGAGGACTTCCGCTTCGCCATCTGCGGGGAAATCCACGAGGCGGTGGCGCCCAACGCCCAGGGCGTGCTGGAGTCGGGCCTGCCCGGTGGGCGTTGCGCCGTGGTGCGGCATGTCGGCTCGCCGGATCATATCGGCGAGACGATCTACCCGATCTACCGCGATTGGCTACCGGCCAGTGGCGAAGAGCTGCGCGATCATCCGCTGTTTTTCCATTATCTGAGCATCTACCCGCAGACGCCGCTTGAGCAGTGGCAGACGGACATCTACGTGCCGTTGCGCTGAGCGCAGACAAGCCCGCCCCTGCAGTCCCTGCGGGGGCGGGCTTGTCTGTGCCGCGGCGTCTCGGTCAGTCGTGGATCTTCGCCGGGTCGGTTTGCAACTGCCACAGCCCGGCATGGGCCGCCAGCTGTGCGTCGAGGTCGTACGGGCTACCGTTGCGCCGGGCCTTCTCATCGGTCTTGAACAGATCGTCGAGCAGGTTCAGCAGGTTGCGCGAGCGGCTCACCGATTCGGGCGTGCTGACATCCGACTCGAGCTTGCCACCCTCGTAGGTGAGCACGCGCTTGGTGCTGGTGGCCTCCTGGGTGGCCTTGGCTTCCTTGAGCACGTTGTCGACGAACGCCAGTTCGGTGGTGCTGCTCGCCGTTTCGCTGAGCGTGTGGTAGCGATAGTTCTTCTCGTCGAACGGATCCGCTTCGATCAGCTTGGCCGCGGACGACAGGCTCGAATGCCAGGCGGCGTCCAGCTTGGCCTCCTGGCGTTGCTGACGGGCGATGGTGGTGCCCTGGCCACTGGTCGAGGTCGATTGCGACACCTGGTAGGCGAAGCGGTCTTCCTCGTCCAGGCGCCGCGCATTCAGGCGGCTGGACGGTTGCACGATCGAGGCCTTGAAGTCGGCCAGGCCGCTGAGCAGCGCGCGGCTGTAGGTGTTCACCGCGTCGTTGTGGCCCGCCGGGCGCGGGCTGTTGTCGTCGATGCTGTTCAGTTGGCTGAAGGCATCCTTGAGCAGCGAGGTCAGTTGTGCATCGCCCTTGCCGCGTTTCTGCGCATCGTCGAACTGGGTCAGGTAGTTGTCCAGGGCGGCCTGGCGCTGGGCCTTGCCGCCCAGCAGCGCACCACCCTGGCTATCGAGGTCCAGCTGCACCTGGCCGCTCGGGCCATCGAGTTTCAGGCTGCGGGTGGAGCCGTCCAGGCGCAGGTCGAAGGTCTGTTGCCCACCGCTGGGCAAATCCAGCTTGGCGTTCATCTGCAGGCCGCTGAACAGGCTCGGGTCGAGCTTGACCAGCGCGCCGAGCTGCAGGCTCGGCGGTTGCCGGGTCAGGCCATTGATCGCCGACTGGAAACCGTCGGCCAGGGCGGCCAGGCCCTTGAGCTCGTTGGCGTTCAGCTCGCCGCCCTGGACTTCGGCGTCGACCGCCAGGCCCCGTTCACCGTTGTACAAGCCCAGTTTTACCGTGGCGCCGGAGGCAGTGGTGAGGCTGAGGGTGACGGTATTGCTGGCGAACTCGCGCAGGCGTGCCTGCTGCAGGCTCAGCGCGGTGGTGTCGGTCTCGTTGAGCTGCAAGGCTGATTGGGAGACGCGCTGGCCGCCGTTGGCCGCCAGTTGTTCCACCAGGGCACTGCCCAGGCCCTGGAAGCGGGCGGCGGTGGTGGACGACTTGACCGCGCTGAACATGTACATGCTCAGCTTGTCCAGTCCGTCCTGTTCCCAGGTGTAGCTGGGCTGCGCGCTGTCCAGCGTGCCTCGCGAGGTGTAGGTCTCGCTGTCGGGAATGCGGGTGTCCTGCCCCAGGCTGACCTGGGTGCCAGGGGCGCTGGCGACGCTCGCGGGTTGGCGAACGATCAGGTTCTGCGCGGGAGCAGGTGGCGTTTGGATCGGCGTCAGTCGCAGTGCCGAAGTGATCGGGCTCATCGTCGCTGTCCTTGCGGAGTGAAAAGGATATGCCCTGATATCGGCATGCCATCAGAAAACCTGAGCGAGCGTTCGGATTTTTCCCCGGCCTATCCGGACGGGTCGTCTTGCAGGCGCAGAAATGAATCGGCCCGCCAGAAGGCGGGCCGAGCGTACGGCAAGCGACGATCAGCGGCGGCGGAACAGCGGCAGCGGTTCGTCGGTGGCGCCCTGGTAGGTCACCGAAAAGTCCTTCAGGCTCTGCAGCGCGTCTTCCGGGTCCTTGTCGGCACGGATGGCGAACGCGTCGAAGCCGCAGCGGGCCATGTAGAACAGCTGGTCGCGCAGCACGTCGCCGATGGCGCGCAGCTCGCCCTTGAACTTGTAGCGGTCACGCAGCAGGCGTGCGTTGGAGTAGTTGCGCCCGTCGGTAAAGGCCGGGAAGTTCAGGGCGATGACCTGGAAGTGCTCGACGTCTTCGCCGATTTCCTCGGCTTCCTCGTCGCTGTCCAGCCAGATGCCCAGGCCGCCATCGCGGGCCTTGAGCAGGCTCGGATGATCGCGCCACAGCTGCAGCGGCACGATGTAGTCGTCGCAGTTGGTCAGCTCGTCGATCGAGACGTCCTTGGGCAGCAGGTGCCAGGTTTCGTCGACGATCTGGTTGTTCTTAATGATTCGCTGCATAGACGCGTTCCTTGAAGGGGTCGATGCCGATCCGCTGGTAGGTGTCGATGAAGCGCTCGTCTTCGGTGCGCTGCTCGACGTATACATTGATCAGCTTCTCGATCACGTCGGCCATGTCGTCCTGGGCGAAGGAGGGCCCGAGGATCTTGCCCAGGCTGGCGTCGCGGGCAGCGTTGCCGCCCAGCGAGACCTGGTAGAACTCTTCGCCCTTCTTGTCCACGCCAAGGATGCCGATGTGGCCGACGTGGTGGTGGCCGCAGGCGTTCATGCAGCCGGAGATGTTCAGGTCGAGCTCGCCGATGTCGAACAGGTAGTCCAGGTCGTCGAAGCGGCGCTGGATGGATTCGGCGATCGGGATCGACTTGGCGTTGGCCAGCGAGCAGAAGTCACCGCCCGGGCAGCAGATGATGTCGGTCAGCAGGCCGATGTTCGGGGTGGCGAAGCCTTGCTCGCGCAGTTCCAGCCAGAGGGCGTGCAGCTGGCGCTGCTCGACGTCGGCGAGGATGATGTTCTGCTCGTGGGAGGTACGCAGGTAACCGAAGCTGTAGCGTTCGGCGAAGTCCGCGACGGCGTCGAGCTGCTTGTCGGTCAGGTCGCCCGGGGCGACGCCGGTGGGCTTGAGCGACAGGGTCACGGCAACATAGCCCGGCTTCTTGTGCGCGCGGGTGTTGCGCGAACGCCAGCGGGCGAAGCCTGGGTGCTCGGCGTCCAGGGGGGCGTAGTCGACATTGTCGAGGGCCAGGTACTCGGGGTCGACGAAGTGACGGGCAACGCGCTGCACCTCGTCCTCGGTCAGGGTGGTGCTGCCGCCGCGCAGGTGGGCCATCTCGGCCTCGACCTTCTCGGCGAACACTTCCGGGGTGAGGGCCTTGACCAGGATCTTGATCCGCGCCTTGTACTTGTTGTCACGGCGGCCGTAACGGTTGTACACGCGCAGGATGGCGTCCAGGTAGCTGAGCAGGTCCTGCCAGGGCAGGAACTCGTTGATGAACGAGCCGATCACCGGGGTACGGCCCAGGCCGCCGCCGACCAGTACGCGGAAGCCCAGCTCGCCGGCGGCGTTGCGCACCGGCTCCAGGCCGATGTCGTGCACTTCGATGGCGGCGCGGTCGTCGCTGGAGCCGTTGACGGCGATCTTGAACTTGCGCGGCAGGTAGGCGAATTCCGGGTGGAAGGTGGTCCACTGGCGGACGATCTCGCACCACGGGCGCGGGTCCACCAGCTCGTCGGCGGCGACACCGGCGAACTGGTCGGTGGTGACGTTGCGCAGGCAGTTGCCGCTGGTCTGGATCGCGTGCATCTGCACGGTGGCCAGCTCGGCGAGGATCTCCGGGATGTCTTCCAGCGCCGGCCAGTTGTACTGCACGTTCTGGCGGGTGCTGATGTGCGCGTAGCCCTTGTCGTAGTCGCGGGCGATCTTCGCCAGCATGCGGGTCTGACGGGCGTTCAGCTGGCCATAGGGCACGGCGACACGCAGCATCGGCGCGAAACGTTGGATATACAGGCCGTTCTGCAGGCGCAGAGGGCGGAATTCTTCTTCGCTCAGCTCACCGGCCAGGTAGCGGCGGGTCTGATCACGGAACTGCTTGACGCGGTCCTCGATGATCCGCTGATCGTACTCGTCGTATACGTACATATAAGTCCTGTCTCAGGCTAGCATGCAGCTAATCGCGCGCACGGCCGCGCACTCCGGGTCGGAGCCGAGGCACGATAGCAGAGTGGGTTTATGCGCTAAAGTGATGTTTTTGCATATGAAAAGAACCATTTGGACTAAGTGAGACTGACTGGCATTTGTCCGCGCCGGTACATCGCGGCGCTATAATCCGGGGTTTGCTCCGCAGGGAAGTAACAGCATGCTCAAGGCCTTGTGCCAGAGCCTGTGCCTGAGCCTGCCGCTGGCAGCGAGCGCACAGGCCGCGTCCGTGGTGTTCCTCAACCCGGGCTATTCCAACGAGACGTTCTGGGTCGATTACTCGCGCTTCATGCAGGCCGCCGCCAACGACCTGGGCATGGCCTTGCGCGTGCAGTACAGCGAGCGCCGCGCCGACCTCGCGCTGACCCAGGCCCGCGAGGTGCTGCAAGGACCGCAGCGCCCGGACTACCTGGTGCTGGTCAACGAGCAGTATGTCGCGCCGGAGATCATCCGCCTGTCGCGGGGTACCGGGGTCAAGCTGTTCCTGGTCAACAACGGCCTTACCGACAGCCAGGCGCACAGCATCCAGGCGCAGCCGGACAAATACCCCGAAGTGCTCGGTACCCTGGTCAGCAACGACGAGGAGGCCGGCTACCAGATGCTCAAGGTGATGGCGGCGCAGCTGCCGGCCGAGTCGCAGGCGGTTGAGCTGCTGGCCTTCGCCGGGGTCAAGACCACGCCGGCCTCGCAGTTGCGCGTGCAGGGCATGCGCCGGGCGTTGGCGGAGTTCCCCCAGGTGCGCCTGCGCCAGGTCGTGTACGGCGGCTGGAGCCGCCAGCGCGCCTTCGAGCAGGCGCAGATGCTGCTGGAGCGCTATCCCGACACGCGCCTGGTGTGGTCGGCCAACGACCAGATGGCGTTCGGTGCCATGCAGGCATTCGAGGCGCTGGGCAAGCTGCCCGGCCGCGATGCCCTGTTCAGTGCGGTCAACAGCTCGCCCGAGGCCCTGCGTGCGCGGATCGACGGACGCCTGAGCGTGCTGATGGGCGGGCATTTCACCCTGGGCGGCTGGGCCATGGTCATGCTGCACGATGACGCCCAGGGGCTGGCGGTGGATCGCGACGGCCAGCGTGAACATAGCGTGCCGGCCTTGCAGCTGATCGACCCGGACAAGGCCCGACGCTGGCTCAAGCTGCTGGAGCAGGACAACCACGGCATCGACTTCCACCGTTTCAGTGCCGAGGGCAGGCCGACGGACTTTCGTTACCCCTTTCTCACGTCACCCGTCGACTATTGAAAGACCCTGCTTGAGGGAAGGGCATTGCTGGACTTAACTGCTGCTTGTGAAGTGCATTCCCATAACCACTACAAGAGGCAATGCAATGGGAAACTCTACCAAGGTCCGCAAAGCTGACAGCAGTGTCGATGCCTGGGCGATCCTGTGTCTGATCGTGCTGGTGGTGGTCACTGCGGTGTACTGGGTCAGCCATCAGTAGCGGATAACTGCTCAAGACCGTGAGTAACACCTGAACCGCCCGCGGAAGGGAAATCCGCGGGCGGGTTGCGTTTGGGTCGGCCCCGGCGATCTTTGCCCAAAACGCCGACATCCTGGGGCCGTTGCACGGCCCTTTCGCGGCACAAGGCCGCTCCTACAGGGGCTTTAGCGCGCCGTCAGGTGCATCGCCAGCTGCACCAGGCCGATGAGCACGAAGATGAAGATCAGCGTGAACAGCGTCCCCATCACGATGAAATGGCTGGCCTTGCCGTAGGTGAAGTCGCGGGCGCGGTTCTTGCCGCTCTGCACGCCGAAGGCGGCGGCGAGGATGCTCTGCAGCATCTGCCAGAAGGTCGGTGGCTTGCCGTGTTGGTGATCGTCCATGAGTGGCTCCCTGATTCAGAGGCAATCACCGACAGTGTAGGCGACTCAGGCCGATGCCATGGCCGGATCCGCCTGTTCCTGCTCATCCTGGGCCACCACCCGTTCGCACAGCTCGATGATCTGCTCGCGCATCCAGCGGTTGGCCGGGTCCTGATCGGTGCTTTCGTGCCAGTACAGGTGGGTCTCCAGCGCCGGCACCTCCACCGGCAGCGGCTGGTGGCGCAGTTGGTGGCGACGGGCGAAACGCTCGGGCACGGTCATGACCATGTCGGTCTGCTGCAGCACCTGCGAGGCCATCAGGTAGTGCTGCGAGCGCAGCGCGACACGCCGCTGCACGCCCATCTTGCCCAGGGCCAGGTCCACATAGCCCAGGCCGTTGCGGCGGCTGGAGATATGGATGTGGGTCATGGCCAGGTAGCTGTCCAGGGTCAGCTTGCCGTCGGCCTGCGGGTGGCCGGGGCGCATGGCGCAGACGTAGCGGTCCTGCATGAGCTTGACGTGGCGCACCTGCGGGTCGGTGTTCAGCGGCGCGTCGACGGCGAAGTCCAGGCGCCCGGCAGCCAGTTCCTTGGTGGTCTCGCGGCGCTTGCACAGGAAGCTCTCGATCACCAGTGCCGGGGCCAGCCGACGCAGGCGCTGGAACAGCGGCGGCAATATCACTGCCTCGGTGAGGTCGGTCATGCTGATGCGGAAGGTCTTGCTGGCCTGCAGCGGGGTGAAGATGCGGCTTTCCTGCACCGAGGTGCGCAGCAGCGACAGTGCGTTGCGCACCGGGCCGATGATGTTCTGCGCCATGGGCGTGGGCACCATGCCCTGGGCGGTGCGCACGAACAGCGGGTCATTGAAGGTCTCGCGCAGGCGCGACAGGGCGTTGGACACCGCCGGCTGGGTGATGCCGACGATCTGCCCGGCGCGGGTCAGGTTGGCTTCGGTGTAGATGGCGTCGAAGACGATGAACAGGTTGAGGTCGACCTTGCTGAGGTTCATGGCGCCGCTCTTTGTTGGAGTTATCGGGGGATCATATATTGGTTATGAATGTTTATACACGTAGAAAATAGACTAGGTGGATGAAGGGTGGCTGTTCTAGGCTCAGGTCCATGTTCTTCATTGACTGAAGGTAGCCCCGATGGATTTCGCCTATTCGCCCAAGGTCCAGGCACTGCGCGAGCGCGTCAGCGCATTCATGGATGCATACGTCTACCCGGCCGAGCCGGTGTTCGAGCGCCAGGTCGCCGAGGGCGACCGCTGGCAGCCCACCGCGATCGTCGAGGAACTCAAGGCCAAGGCCCGCGCCGAGGGGCTGTGGAACCTGTTCCTGCCGGAGTCGGAGTACGGCGCGGGGCTGACCAACCTCGAATACGCGCCACTGGCCGAGATCATGGGTCGTTCGCTGTTGGGGCCCGAGCCGTTCAACTGCTCGGCGCCGGACACCGGCAACATGGAAGTGCTGGTGCGCTACGCCAGCGAGGCGCAGAAGCGCCAGTGGCTCGAGCCGCTGCTGCGCGGCGAGATCCGCTCGGCGTTCGCCATGACCGAGCCGGACGTGGCCTCCTCGGACGCCACCAACATGGCCGCCACCGCCGTGCGCGACGGTGACGAGTGGGTGATCAACGGCCGCAAGTGGTGGACTTCCGGCGCCTGCGATCCGCGCTGCAAGGTGATGATCTTCATGGGCCTGTCCAATCCGGACGGCCAGCGCCACCAGCAGCACTCGATGATCCTGGTGCCCACCGACGCACCCGGGGTGAAGATCGTCCGCCCGCTGCCGGTGTTCGGCTACGACGACGCGCCCCACGGCCACGCCGAAGTGCTGTTCGAGAACGTCCGCGTGCCTTATGAAAACGTGCTCTTGGGCGAGGGCCGCGGCTTCGAGATCGCCCAGGGCCGCCTTGGCCCGGGCCGAATTCACCACTGCATGCGCTCGATCGGTATGGCCGAACGCGCCCTGGAGCTGATGTGCAAGCGCTCGGTCGAGCGCACCGCCTTCGGCCGGCCCTTGGCGCGGTTGGGGGGCAACGTCGACAAGATCGCCGACTCGCGGATGGAGATCGACATGGCCCGCCTGCTGACCCTGAAGGCCGCCTACATGATGGACACCGTCGGCAACAAGGTGGCGCGCAGCGAGATCGCCCAGATCAAGGTGGTGGCGCCCAACGTTGCGCTGAAGGTGATCGACCGGGCCATCCAGATCCATGGCGGGGCGGGGGTGAGCGGTGATTTCCCGCTGGCGTACATGTATGCGATGCAGCGCACCCTGCGCCTGGCCGACGGGCCGGATGAAGTGCACCGGGCGGCGATCGGCAAGTATGAGATTGGCAAGTATGTGCCGAAGGAGATGTTGCGCAGCGGGCATTGATGCAACGAAAGGAAACCTTCCCTGACCTCTCTATGGGGAGGTTTCCCGCTTTGCTGTAGGGCGTTTCCCAAGCTGGGTCCTGTTGCCCTCGACAGGAGAGAAGTGCCGCTAGTTTCCTGCTCTTTGCACAGCATGTCGGTCCGATAATCGCGCCCCGCATTGGTAGAGTTTCAGCTACCAATGCGGGGCCCGGCGACCAGGCGTTTGCTCAAGGCGTCTTGAGGTCCAGCGCCAGATCCTTCGCCGCCTTGGTCGCGAGCACGCTCATCAGTTTGCCCATCTCGTCCTGACGACCAAGCCCCGCGTCGGAGCCTCCCATCATCACGCCGGGCACCGGCGCCTGGGCTGCTGCGTTGGCCCAGGCGCGGTTGATCTGTACCAGGGCGTCGAGCTTGGTCTGCAGGGCGCCGTCGGCCTTGAGCGAGGCTTCACGTGCATAGGCTTCCGCGTCGGCCGTGATCTTGGTGGCCTCGGCGTTGACCTTGGCCTTGTCTCGGAGCAGCTCGGCGGTTTGCTTGTCGATCTCGGCCCGGCGTTTTTCCCGTTCGGCGTTGATCAGGGTGAGCTGTTTCTCGGTCTCGGCTTCCGTGGTGCGTTCGATCTGCTGGCGCAGGCTTTCCTGGCGCTTGGCCTCGACGTCCTTGGCGCCGCGGGCGGAGACCAGCTCCTTCTCTTCTTCTTCCTTGAGCCGGTTTTGCCGGGCCACGGCCAGTTCGGCCAGGGCCTGCTGCACCCTCACCATGCGTTCCTGGTACTGGGGGTTGGGGTCGATGTGCGTCACCCGGGCATCGACGACTTCGACGCCGAACAGGCGGAACTGCTGTTGCTTGCGCAGTTCCTGGCCGTCCTTGTCGAGCTTCTTCTCGATGACGAAGCGGGTCGCGGAGTTATCGCCGAAACTGCCCTGGTCGGTGCCCGACTGGAGTATCGCGGTCTGTGCCGGCAGGTTGTCGCGCTGCACGCGAATCTCCTTGCGGCTGGTCAGGTACAGGCCGTTGCGCAACTGGTTCTCGAACTCGGCGCCAAAGTGGCTGCGGTTGCCGGCGTAGTAGTCATCGGCGCTCATCAGCGAAGCGGTGGCCTGCAGGGTTTCCTTGACGGCGGGCAGCAGGGCGCGCTGCAGGAAGTTGTCGGGGGTGCGGTACTCCTGGGCAATCTTCAGGAAGGCATCGCCCGAGGGCAGGCGGAACTGGGTGCTGAATTCGGCCTTGGCGTCGACGTTGCCGAGGAACACGATCGGCAGGTTTTCCAGGATCACCGACGGTTGTCCGCTGCGGTTGTCCTCCTGGTTGTCCACCCGCAGGGCGGACTGGACGCCAATGGTGCGTCGCCAGACCGTGCTACGACCGAACCACTTGGTCGCGTAGCCGACATCCTCGACCACCTTCTCTTCGCCGAAGATCGTGCGCACGTGAGTCATCTGGCCCGCTTCGTTGTAGAAGAACACTTGGTTGAACACGGCGGCGATGGCGCCGAGGGCAAGCACCGGCAGGGTGATGGCGGCAATCAGCTTGCGCTTCTTGCGCAGGATCGTGAAGTCGGGGGCTGGCAATTTTTGCATGGGACACTCCTTGTGCGGGAAGTGCGTATGCTCGCCAAGGTGTTTTGCCTGGAGTAGTCAGCTGGGTCCGCTTGCTATGTAGGACGTTTCTGGGTGAGCGGTGAGCATGCCGGGAAATGGCAGAAGACCCGCCGCGGCGGGTCTTCCTGTCGATCATCAGCCCGGCGGATTCAGACCCCCGCCGCCAGCTTTGCACTCACTTGCCGACGACGATATTCACTGTCCCGGCTGGCCAGCCACCAGTACAGCGGCGAGGTGATCGCCAGCCCCACCAGCCACGACAGGTCGGCGCCATTGATGTGCACGGACACCGGCCCGACGTACAGCGGTGTGTTCATGAACGGGATCTGCACCGCGATACCCACCGCGTAGGCAATCAGCGCCTGGGGGTTGTAGCGGCCGTAGATGCCGCCGTCGACCTTGAAGATCGAGTCGATGTCGTAGTCGCCCTTGTGGATGACATAGAAGTCGATCAGGTTGATCGCCGTCCACGGCACCAGCACCACCAGCAGCACCAGCACCATGTCGACGAAGTGGCCGATGAAGTCCGCCGAGGCGAACACCGCCACCACGCAGCAGGCGGCCAGGACGATCAGCGACAGCACGGCGCGGCTCTTGGCGGTGGGGATCCAGCGGTAGGCGAAGGTCTGCACCAGGGTGATGATCGACAGCACCGCGCCGTACAGGTTGAGGGCGTTGTGGCTGATCACGCTGAGCAGGAACAGCACCAGCATCAGCGGGCCGAGGGTGCCGGTGGCGAGTTTGACCGCGTCCATGGTGTCCATCCCGGCCGGGATCGCCAGCACCGCGACCGCGCCGAAGATGAACGACAGGCTCGAGCCCAGGGCCGAGCCCAGGTAGGTGGTCCAGAAGGTCGAGGACACCTTGACGTCGGCCGGCAGGTAGCGCGAATAGTCCGACACGTAGGGGGCGAAGGCGATCTGCCACAGCGCCGCCAGCGACACGGTGGCCAGCCAGCCGGCCAGGTTGAAGCCGCCGCGGGTGAGGAAGTCGTCGCTCTGCACATGGCTGAAGATGTAGCCGAAGCCGACCACTATGCCGATGCCCAGCACCCAGGTGCCGATGCGGTTGAGCACGTGGATGAAGCGGTAGCCGATGATGCCGATGATGCCCGAGCCCAGGGCGCCGATGACGATGCCTACCGGCACCGGCACGCTGTCGACCACGCCGTGCAGCGACTTGCCGGCCAGGACGATGTTGGAGGCGAAGAAGCCGATGTACATGACCCCGGCGATCACCACCACCAGCAGGGCGCCGAGCGAGCCGAACTGGGCGCGGCTCTGGATCATCTGCGGGATGCCCATCTGCGGGCCCTGGGCCGAGTGCAACGCCATGAGCACGCCGCCGACCAGGTGACCGACGAGGATCGCGACGATGCCCCAGACCAGGTTGAGGTGGAACAGCTGCACGCCGAGCGCGCCGGTGACGATGGGCAACGGCGCGATGTTGCCGCCGAACCACAGTGTGAACAGATCCCTTACCTTTCCATGGCGGTCTTGCGGCGGCACGTAGCCGATCGTGTGTTTCTCGATGAGGGGGGCCGAATTGGCTGCACTGGTCATGACTGACTCCAAGGCAAGGTGGGGCATCGGGGGAGGCCCGGGTGCGTGCCGGCAAGGGGCGACGCGTTCTTGTTGGAGCGATGATGCGGGGCGGGCGGGTATCGAGAAATTAGTAAATTTGTGCTCATGAACCTTAAAAAACCTAAGGCTGGCAAAAGGTTAAGCGGGGGACGGGAGCAAGGAAGGTGCCAGGTGGCGGGAGCGCCTGAGGTAGGTGGGTTGCCGGGGCTACAGGTGGCTTCGGGGGCGCGGTGGTGGTGCAGAATGGGCATTGCTGGTGCACGGGTACAGGTTGACCAGACCGGCCCATTCGCGGGTAAACCCGCTCCCACAGGTTCATCAATAGCCTGCGGAACCTGTGGGTTTACCCGCGAATGGGCCGGTGCAGGCAATACATACCGACCAGGCTACCTACATCGGCAACAACCGGTCCTGGATCACCTCCTTCATCACCAGCGTCGAGCTCAGGCGTTTGACATTGGGAATGCTGGTCAGCTGTTCGTCGTACAGTTTCTGGAACGCCGGCAGGTCCCTGGTCACCACGTGCAGCAGGTAGTCCGGATCGCCGAACAGGCGCTGGGCCTCGACGATCTGTGGAATGTCCGCGAGCGCCGCCTCGAAGTCCGCCACTGGCTGGCGGGTCACTTCGCGCAAGGTCACGAACACCAGCGCGGCGAAGTTCAGGCCCAGGGCCGCCGGGGCCAGGCGGGCGTGGTAGCCGAGGATGGCGCCGGATTCCTCCAGCGCCTTGAGGCGGCGGTGGCAGGGCGACAGGCTCAGGCCCACGCGCTCGGCCAGTTCGGTGACCGACAGGCGTCCGTCTTTTTGCAGCTCGGCAAGGATCTTTCGATCGGTTCGATCCATGGGGAAGAATCTTCCAGTGTTTGGTTTGATTTGGGGAATATACGAAAGAAAATCCCCGGGCGATATCCGTAGTCTTTCTTTCACCGAAACCTGCGTGAAAGGAAGGGTCGATATGACCATGAGTGTGTTGGCGGCGTTCTGGGCCGTTTCCCTGCTGTTCGTGATCACCCCCGGTGCCGACTGGGCCTATGCCATCTCGGCCGGCATGCGCGGGCGCTGGGTGGTGCCGGCGGTGGCCGGCATGCTGTCCGGGCATTTTCTCGTCACCCTGGTGGTGGCGGCCGGGGTCGGCAGCCTGCTCGCGGGGCATCCGCTGGCGCTGACCCTGCTCACCCTGGCCGGCTGCCTCTACCTGCTGTGGCTGGGCGGCAACCTGCTGTTGAGCCCGGCGGTGCCCGAGGCGGGCGAGGGCGGCGAGCGCGACTCGGGGTCGCGCTGGGCGTTCAAGGGTTTGTGCGTCAGTGGGCTGAATCCCAAGGTCTTCCTGCTGTTCCTGGCGTTGCTGCCGCAGTTCACCGACCCGCAGTCGAGCTGGCCGTTGCCGTTGCAGATCCTGCTGCTGGGGCTGGTGCACCTGGGCAGCTCGCTGGTGATCTACCTGATGGTCGGCTACGGCGCCAAGGCCGTGCTGCGCACTCGGCCCGCGGCGGCGCGGGTGGTGGGACGGTTGTCCGGCGGCGTGATGATCCTGATCGCCGTGGAGCTGATTGCCGGGCAATTGCGCTGAACCTGTCAACGGCGGCGGCTTGGGCTATGCTGACGGCCCTCATGAATCGGAACCGCCAACCATGAAATACGCCGCCGCATTCCTGCTCAGCCTGCTTCCATTGCTGGCCCATGCCGTGCAGACCGGGGAAACCCTCGCGCCCTGGACCCTGCTCGACCAGTACGATCAGCCCTACAGCCTGGGCAGCGACACCCGCATTCTGCTGGTCGCCCGCGACATGGACGGTGCCAAGCTGATGAAGGCGGCCCTGGCCGAGCAGCCCAAGGGCTACCTGGAGGCGCGCAATGCGGTGTTCGTCGCGGATATCCAGCGCATGCCGGCGCTGATCAGCAAGCTGTTCGCCATCCCGGCCATGCGTGACTACAGCTACCGGGTGCTGCTGGACCGTGAAGGCCAGGTCGCCAGTCGTTATGCCGGGGAGGAGGGCAAGGTGCTGTGGCTCTCGCTGGACAAGGGCGTACTGGTCGGGCAGAAGACCTATACCGCTGCCGATGACCTGAAAGCGGCGCTGGAGCAGGCCGCCCACTGAACCGATGGCCCTGTGCAGGCGAGCCTCGTGGGAGCGGGCTTGCCCCGCGAAAGGGCCACTAGCGACAGCGCGGCAGGTTCAGGTAAACGCCTGGCGCATCAACTCAGGCAACACTTCGCCCGCCTTGCCGGCCAGCACGAACTCTCGCGGATGCCCCTCGCTCTCAGGCTGCGGATTGACATGCACCACCGTCGCCCCCGCCGCCAGCGCCAGCCGTGGAATCGAGGCCGCCGGCTGCACCACGCCGGACGTTCCCACCGACAACAGCAGGTCGCATTGCTGCGCGGCGTCGAACGCCCGCTCCAGCGTCTGCTCCGGCAACATCTCGCCGAACCACACCACCCCGGGCCGCAGCGGCCCGGCGCAACGGCTGCAGCGCGGAGGCTCAATGCGCCGGCCTTGCAGGGCGTCCTCGGGCAGGGCCACAGGCGCGTCCACCGGCCGTGCGCAGTCCAGGCAGCGGAACGCGTCCAGCCGCCCATGCAAATGCAGCACGTCCTGGCTGCCGGCGCGTTCGTGCAGGTCGTCAACGTTCTGCGTCACCAGGGTCAGCTTCGGTACCCGCGCCGCCAGCGCCGCGATGGCCTGGTGAGCGGGGTTGGGCGTGGCCTGGGCGATTCCCGCTCGGCGCATCTGGTACCAGCCCCAGACCAGCGCCGGGTCGGCGCGAAAGCCTTCGGCGCTGGCCAGTTGCGCCGGGTCGAAACGCTCCCACAACCCGGTCAGCTTGTCGCGGAAGGTGGCGATGCCGCTTTCGGCGGATACCCCGGCACCGGTGAACACCACCACGTGGCGGGCTTGGGTGAGCAAGGTTGGATCGAACGGCATGGGGGCTCCAGGACGACGGTGCGAGGGCGCCACTGTGCCAGTGGGGCCGGAAGGCGACAAGCACCGGGGAGTCGGGGGCTTGACCTCGACCTAACCTGAGGTCTGATACTCGGCCGCTCATTCCATCGACGGAGCGATACCATGACCCAGCCAGCCGCCTTCGCCCTGAGCAACCCCGAAGGCCTCTACGACCCCAGTGGCAATGCCTATTCCCATGTCGCCGAAGTGCGTGCCGGCAGCCGCCTGCTGTACATCGCCGGGCAGGGCGGCGAGGACCTGCAGGGCAATCTCTCGGCGCGATTCGACGAGCAGGCGCGCCAGGCCCTGGTGAACCTGAAGATTGCCCTGGCCTCCCGTGGGGCCACTCTTGAGCACGTGTTCAAGCTCACCTTGCTGGTGGTCGATCATTCCGAGGCGCGCCTGAGCCAGTGGGTGGCCGAGGCCGAGCGCGCCTGGGGTGGCAGGATGACGCCGACCTGCACGCTGATTCCGGTCCCGCGCCTGGCGCTGGACGGGATGCTGGTGGAAGTGGATGCGGTGGCGGCGCTGCCCGAGGCGTGAGCGATCGGCCCTGCACAATCCCTGTAGGAGCGGCCTTGTGCCGCGAAGGGGCGCGTAGCGGCCCCAGGGTTCCAATTTAAAGCAGAAATCGCCGGGGCCGCTTTGCGGCCCTTCGCGGCACAAGGCCGCTCCTGCAGGGGGGCGTGCAAGCCCTGCCCACGATGGACTGGTAGACTCGCGATTTGCCAATCGATCGAGCCTGCGCCATGACCGCCCCTGTCGAACTGCACCAGACCGGCCCCGAGCACGTCGAACTGATGCGCAACCTCTACCAGTTCTACGCCTACGAGTCCTCCGACTGGGAGCAGGAGGACGTCGAGGTGGACGGGCGCTTCTACATCCACGAGCCGCACTTCGCCCGCTACTGGCAAACCCCCGGCTGGAGCGCCAACCTGATCCTGGTGGACGGCTTCATCGCCGGCTTCATGCTTATCGAGCGCAGCGAACTGCCCGGCATCGAGGCCTGCGAGTTGGCCGACCTGTTCATCCTCAAGAAGTACCGCCGCCAGGGCGTGGGCCTGGCGGTGGCGCGCCAGACGCTGTGCGAAGGCGACAGCGACTGGCTGGTGCGCTGCTATCGCGAGGATGCCCCGGCCCTGGCGTTCTGCCAGGCAGTGCTGGCGGACCTGCCGCGTCCGGTGCGGGAGATCGCGCTGGATGACGAGCCGCAACTGCGCAATTTCCTGGTGACCCGACGGCGGCACTGACCACCCCGCAGATTTTTTGTGACGCACTTCACAAAAGACCTGCGTCGAGCGGCATAATGCCAGCACTTCGTTATTTCGGACTGTTCCGACGTACGGTCCGGAGGTTTCCTATTCCTGCTGTGAAGGAGTCAGGTCATTCCCATGCCGCTCGCCGCCAATCCTGACATGATGTACCGGTTGTTGATCCAGAGTGTGGCGGACTACGCCATCTACCAGCTCACCCCCGAGGGCATCGTCGCCAACTGGAACCCGGGCGCGCAGCGGGCCAAGGGCTACCAGGCCGAGGAGATCATCGGCCAGCACTTCTCGGTGTTCTATACCGACGAGGACCGCCATGCCGGCCTGCCGGCGCTCAGCCTGGACACCGCGCGTAACGAGGGGCGTTTCCAGGCCGAAGGACTGCGCCAGCGCAAGGACGGTTCGCACTTCTGGACCAGCGTGGTGATCGAGCCGATCAAGGATGAACACAGCGGACAGTTGATCGGCTATGCCAAGATCACCCGCGACATCTCCGAGCGCCGCCAACATGAGCTGGAGCTGCTCAAGGCCAAGGAGCTGGCCGAACAGTACAGCCAGGAGATGACCACCCTGTCGCAGTTCCTCGACTCGGTGATCGCCAACATTCCTGCCAGCGTCATAGTCCAGGACCTGCAGAGTCAGCAGATCCTCCTGGCCAACCAGCAGGCCGAGTACCTGTTCGGCCGCCAGGGCACGCGCATGGTCGGCCAGCTGCCCGGCCAGTGCCTGGTGCCAGCGGCCGTCGACTACCTCGAACAGCAGCTGGCCCGCGGGGCGCGCAGTACCAAGGGCTACGCAGCCGAAACCCGGGTCGACACCGCCACGGGGCCGCGCACCCTGCGCAGCCGGGCCACGCTCTGCGACAACCGCGAAGGGCAGGGGGACTACGTGCTGTTCGTCGCCGAGGACGCCACCGAGGAACTGGCCGCCCATGCCCAGATCCATCACATGGCCCACCACGACGCCCTGACCGGGCTGCCCAACCGTACCCTGTTCCACGAGCGTCTCAAGCAGGCGCTGCTGCGCGGCGAGGACAGCGACAAGCTGACCGCCGCCCTGTGCCTGGACCTGGACAACTTCAAGAACATCAACGACACCCTTGGCCACGCTTTCGGCGACAAGCTGCTGCGCGCCCTGGGCAAGCGCCTGCGCCGCGAGCTGCGCGAGCACGACACCCTGGCCAGGCTCGGTGGCGACGAGTTCGCCGTGGTGCTGTCGGGCCTGGAGACCGGCGATGCGGCGCGCAATACCGCCCAGCGCCTGATCGAGGCGATCTGCCCGCCGTTCCATATCGAAGGGCACCAGTTCAGCGTGGGGGTGAGCATCGGCGTGGCGGTCGCGCCTGACGACCACGACCAGGCCGAGCAGTTGCTGGGCTACGCCGACATGGCCCTGTACGAGGCCAAGCGCAATGGCCGCAACCGCTACGAGTGCTTCCATGTCGAACTGGATGTCGCCGCCCGCCAGCGCCGCCTGGTCGAGACCGACCTGCGCACCGCGCTGCACATGGGCCAGCTGCAGCTGCACTACCAGCCGGTGGTGGACCAGCAGAGCGCCAGCGTCACCGGCTACGAGGCCCTGCTGCGCTGGGAGCACCCGAGCCGCGGCATGATCATGCCCATGGATTTCATCCCCATCGCCGAGGAGACCGGGCTGATCCACGAGATTGGCGCCCGGGCGCTGAACCTGGCATGCCAGGAGGCGGCCAGCTGGGGCACCGCGCAGACGGTGTCGGTCAACCTGTCGGCGGTGCAGTTCAAGAACGCCAACCTGGTGCACACCGTGGCCCTGGCCCTGGCTGACTCGGGACTACCGGCCACGCGCCTGGAGCTGGAGATCACCGAGTCGGTGCTGCTGGGCAACAGCGAGGAGAACGTGCGCACCCTGCGGGCATTGAAGGATCTGGGTGTGTCGATTTCCCTCGACGATTTCGGCACGGGGTATTCCTCGCTCGGCTACCTGCGCTCGTTCCCCTTCGACCGGATCAAGATCGACAAGTCGTTCGTCCACGACATGTGCGAAAGCCGCGAGGCGATGTCGATCATCCGCGCCATCACCGAGCTGTCCAACAGCCTGATGATCAAGACCACGGCCGAAGGGGTGGAGTCGGCCGAGCAGATGGAGCGTCTGCTGGCCGAGGGGTGCTCGCATTTCCAGGGCTACCTGTACGGCCGACCAGCACCGGCGAGCGAGCGCTTGACGCAGGTGATGCCGCGGTCCTGAACGCACAACCAATTTTGGACTGCATGCTCGATCCGGGTTCTAACGTGGGAGCGGGCTTGACCCGCGATCACCGGCAAAGCCGGTGCCATGCATCGCATCGCGGGGCAAGCCCGCTCCCACGCTGGTGATGCTTGCCACCCTGAAAGCCAAGCTCAATAGGCTGAGCGATCTCCTGAACAAACCACACTCTCCTTCGGCAAAAGTGGTCGATCAGCGAACAAAATGTACCAGTTGGACCACAAGGCTTTGTCGCGTCCCCGGGTTCTCTTCTAGAATCCGCCCATGCCCCGGCACCATGCCGGGGCCATCGCCCGAGAGCCTCATGAGTTCCAGTTCGCCGCTGTCCGGAGTCAACCAGCCGCTGCGTGGCATCGCCCTGGTGGTGGTGGCCACCTTCCTGTTCGCCAGCCACGACGCACTGTCGAAACTCCTCGGTGGGATCTACCCGATCATCATGGTGGTCTGGGTGCGTTACCTGGTGCACACCCTGCTGATGGCCGGGATCTTCCTGCCCAAGGCGGGCCTCGCGGTGCTGCGTACCCGCCGGCCATTGTTGCAGACGCTACGCGCGCTGAGCCTGCTCAGCACCAGCCTGCTGTTTACCGCCGGCTTGCAGTACTTGCCGTTGGCGGAGGCGACCGCGGTCAACTTCCTCGCGCCGGTGCTGGTCACCGCGCTGTCGGTGCCGCTGCTCAAGGAGCGGGTGACGCCGGGGCAGTGGTTGGCGGTGGTGATGGGCTTCATCGGTGTGCTGGTGGTGGTGCACCCGGGCGGGGCGATGTTCACTCCGGCCATCCTGTTCCCCTTCGGCTCGGCGCTGGGGTTCTGCTTCTACCAGTTGCTGACGCGCAAGCTGGCCGCCCACGACACTCCAACCACCAGCAACTTCTATGCGGGGTTGTGCAACACCCTGATCCTGACGGCGCTGGTGCCGTTCTTCTGGCAGGTGCCGCAATGGCCCCATGTGCCGCTGATGCTGGCGCTGGGCGGCTGCGGGATGACCGCGCACCTGTTGCTGACCCAGGCGTTCCGCCATGCCGCACCGGCATTGCTGGCGCCGTTCAGCTATTGCCAGATCGTGTTCGCCGGGCTGCTGGGGCTGGTGGTGTTCGGCCAGGTCCCGGATGGCACGAGCCTCGTCGGCATCGCGGTGATCTGCCTCAGCGGGCTGGGGGCGGCCTGGATGCAGCGAAGGGCGTGAGGGGCATGTTCCTCAGCCAGCACCCTGCTGTTTGCGATAGGCCCCGGGTTGCACGCCGACCGCCTTGGCGAACGCCCGGGTAAAGGCCGCCACCGATTGATACCCCGCCTGCGCGCCCACCTGTTCGACGGTATTGCCCGCCTTGAGCAACTGGCAGGCATGGCGCATGCGCAGCGCCAGCAGTACCTGCCCGGGCGATTGCCCGGCCAACTCGTTGAAGCGCTTGAAGAAGGCCGAGCGCGAAAGCCCCGTGCAGGCCGCCATGTTCTCCAGCGTCCAGGCCTGCCCCGGCTCCTCGATCAAGCGTTCCAGCAAGCCGGCGAAGGCCGGCTGGCGGGCGAGGGCGACCAGCCCGCCCAGCGAGTGGCCGGCGTGCACCTGCTGGCGCAGCACATACAGGAACAGCAGGTGGGTGAGGCGTTCCAGCAGCGCCTGGGAGGGCTGCGGGCGACGGCATTCCTCGAGGATCAGCCCGAACAGCGCCCGCGCCGCGCTGCCGGCCGGCTCGCTGGCGCGCAGCAGGATCCAGTCCGCCAGCCCGTCGACGATCAGTGACGACAACCCCGACTGGAAGTGGAAGAACCCGCACACCAGCCCCACGCCGTCGCCCGCTTCGAGGTCCAGCGCCTGCATGCTCCGGCGCGGCTGGGCACAGGCGTCGGCGGCATCCTCGTCGTTGGAAAGTCGATAGGCCAGGTCCCGCAAAAGGAATACCGCATCGCCGCTCTCCAGGCGCAGTGGCTGCGCCTGGCCATCGATATGCAGCCAGCAATGGCCCTGCACCACCAGGTGGAAACTGGCCCGGCCCATGCCCTGGGTGCTGGCGTGCCAGCCCCCGCAGTAGCGGCCGACATGGAACAGGCTGGCGTCGAGCTCCAGGCTCTCTAATAACCAATCGACGAGGGGGCTGGAAGAAATCATCTAATGCAAGGACTCTGGAGCAAGGAAAGGCGACTGATGAATATGGATGCTACTTCTTATAACCAACAGACTGTAGCGACCTACATCAAAGGAGACCACTCCATGTCCGCACGCATCACTCTACACAGCCTGCAGACCGCTCCGGAAGCCGCCCGCCCATTCCTCGAGAACGCGCAGAAGAACTCCGGCTTCATCCCCAACCTGCTGGGCATCCTGGCCAACGCCCCGGCGGCGCTGGAAACCTACGTTACCGTCTCGGCGCTCAACGGCAAGTCCGAGCTGACCCTGGCCGAGCGCGAGGTGGTGCAGTTGATCGCCGCCACCCAGCACGGTTGCGATTTCTGCGTCGCCGGCCACACCGCCGTGGCGCTGAACAAGGCCAAGCTGCCTCAGGACGTGGTCGATGCCCTGCGTGCCCGCGGCGAGCTGCCTGACGCCCGCTACGAGACCCTCGCCGAATTCGCCCGTGAAGTGATCGCCACCCGCGGCAACGTCGGCGATGCCACCTATCAGGCATTCCGTGACGCCGGATTCAGCGAAGGCAACGCCCTGGAAGTGATACTCGGCGTGAGCCTCGCAACCCTGTGCAACTTTGCTAATGTGTTCGCCCAGACGCCGCTCAACGACGAGCTGAGCAAGTACCGCTGGCAGCCTTCGGCCTGATCAAGGCCTGATGCCGGCGCGTCCGGCGTTTCAACAGGAGTAGGGACATGCTTGATCATGCATTTCGACAATGGCTGGATGCCAATGCCGAGGCCATCGACCAGGGCCAGTGCGATCCACACCTGGTGCTGGCGCATATCGCCGAATCGCAGCTGCTGCGCATCGGCGTCGACCCGGCCCTGGGCGGCTCGGGTGGTGACGTCAGCGCGGCGGTCGAGGCCATCGCCGCCATCGCCAGCCGTTCGCTGGCCGCGGCCTTCGTCTGCTGGGGTCAGCGCGCCTTCATCGAATACCTGCTGCAAAGCCCCAACCGGGCGCTGTGCGAACGGCTGCTGCCCGACCTGCTGAAGGGCGAGCTGGCCGGGGCCACCGGCCTGTCCAACGCCATGAAGTTCCTCTCCGGGATCGAGGCCTTGCAGGTGCGCGGCCGTGCCGCGAGCGACGGTTGGAACCTGGAAGGGCGCCTGCACTGGGTGACCAACCTGCGCAAGCGTGGCTTCGTGGTGGCCGCGGCCATCGAGGATGACGCCGGCGGCGCGCCGTTCGTGGTCGCCATCCCGTCGAACGCGCCGGGCCTGGAGCGCTCCGACGACCTGCAACTGATGGGCCTGCAATCGAGCAACACCGCGGCGCTGGCCTTCCACCAGGTACCCTTGGCCCGCGACTGGCTGCTGCACGACAACGCCCGCGAGTTCCTGCCCAGGGTGCGTCCGGCGTTCCTGGCGCTGCAGTGCGGCATGGCCATCGGCCTGGCTCGCCGCGCCCTGGAGGAGGCACAGGCACACCTGCAGGGGCGTGGCGCGTTCCTCGATGAGGCGCGTCAGGTGCTCGCCGAGCGCCTGGAGAACACCGTCGCCGAGCTCAAGCAGGGGCTGCTCGACGGCCGCTTCCAGAGCCAGCCGGCCGCCTTGTTCAAACTGCGCATCACCCTCGCCGAATGCGCCGCCGACGCCGTGCAGCTGGAGTTGCAGGCCAGCGGTGGCAAGGCCTACCTGACCGCCTACGGCGAGGGCTTCGCCCGCCGCTGGCGCGAGTCGGCGTTCGTGCCGATCGTCACCCCGAGCCTGGTGCAACTGCGCGCCGAGCTGCAACGCCAGGCGGCCTCTGCATGACCGACGTGCTACTCGAAGCCCGCGACATCAGCCTGGGCTACCCGCGCGAGGGTGGCTGGCAGGCGGTGCTGGAGCAGTTCGACCTGGCGCTGGCGCCGGGGGAGGTGGTCAGCATCCTCGGCCCCAGCGGGGTTGGCAAGTCCAGCCTGCTGCGCGTGCTGGCCGGCCTGCAGCAGGCCCGTGGCGGCAGCGTGCAGTTGCGCGGCGAGCCGCTGCAGGGGCCGCATCCGCGCCTGGCGGTGGCATTCCAGGACCCCAGCCTGCTGCCTTGGCTGAGCCTTGAGAAGAACGTCGCCTTCGGCCTCGACTTCGCCCGCCAGCCCAGGCTGCCGGCGGCCGAGCGGCGCGCACGGATCGACCACGCCATCGACGCGGTGGGCCTGGCCCACGCCCGTGGCCAGTACCCGGCGCAGCTGTCCGGCGGCATGGCCCAGCGCACCGCGCTGGCCCGCTGCCTGGCGCGCCAGCCCGAGGTGTTGTTGCTGGACGAACCCTTCGGCGCGCTGGACGAGGTGACCCGGGCCGACATGCAGCAACTGCTGCTGCAGTTGATCGCCACCCACAACACCGCCGCCGTGTTGATCACCCACGACATCGACGAAGCCCTGCTGCTGTCCGATCGCGTGCTGCTACTGGGCAACCACCCGGCGCGCACCCTCGGCCAGTGGCACATCGATCTGCCGCAGCCCCGCGCGCAGCGGGTCGAGGAACTGGGCGCGCTGCGCATCGAGATACTGAAAACCCTTCGGCGGGCAAGCCGCACAGCCGAACCCACTCCATTCCCCTTGCCCTCGGAGGCTGTCCATGTGCATGGATGACTGCTGTTCCACGACGTCCCGTCGCGACTTTCTCAAGCTGAGCGCCATGCTCACCGCCGCCGGCGCCGTGCCGCTACTGTCGAGCCTGCAGGCCCGCGCCGCCGCCGAGCCGGACGCGCCGGTGCGCATCGGCTACCTGCCGATCACCGACGCCACGCCCTTGCTGGTGGCGCACAACAACGGCCTGTTCGAGGCCGAGGGCATCAAGGCCGAGCGCCCGGTGTTGCTGCGCAGCTGGGCGCAGGTGATCGAGGCATTCATCTCTGGCCAGGTCAACGTCATCCACCTGCTGTCGCCAATGACCGTGTGGGCGCGCTACGGCAGCAAGGTGCCGGCCAAGGTCGTGGCCTGGAACCACGTCGGCGGCTCGGGCCTGACCGTGGCCCCGGACATCACCGAGATGAAGCAGCTCGGCGGCAAGACCGTGGCGATTCCGTTTTGGTACTCGATCCACAACGTGGTGCTGCAACAGATGCTCACCGACAATGGCCTCAAGCCCGTGTCCAAGCCGGCCGACGCGCAACTGGCGGACAACGAGGTCAACCTGCTGGTGCTGCCGCCGTCGGACATGCCACCGGCCCTGGCCAGCAAGCGCATCGCCGGCTACATCGTTGCCGAGCCGTTCAACGCCCTGGCCGAGAACCTCAAGGTCGGCCGCGTGCAGCGCTTCACCGGGGATGTCTGGCGCAACCATGCCTGCTGCGTGGTGTTCATGCACGAGCACGACCTGAACAACCGCCCTGAGTGGTCGCAGAAGGTGGTCAACGCCATCGTCAAGGCCCAGCAGTGGACCCGCGAACACCGCGCCGAGGCCGCAGCCCTGCTGTCCAAGGCCGGCCCCAACAAGTACACCCCGCACGAGCCGGCGGTGCTGACCAAGGTGCTGGCGCCTTCCGCCGAAGACCGCGCCGGCTACATCGCCAGCGGCGCGATCCAGCACCAGCAGTGGGACGAGAAGCGCATCGACTTCCAGCCTTACCCGTTCCCCAGCTACACCGAGGAACTGGTCAAGCGCCTGAAGAACACCCTGATCGTCGGCGAGAGCGATTTCCTCGCCGCCCTGGACCCGGCGCAGACCGCCCGTGACCTGGTGGACGAGCGTTTCGTGCGCAACGCCATCGCCGCCGTGGGTGGCCCGACAGCGTTCGGCATCGCCGAGAACTTCCAGCGTAGCGAGGAGTTCGCGGTCTGATGCGCAGGCATGTCGTGCATGGCGCCCTGGGCCTGGCGGGCCTGGCGGCGCTGCTGTTGTTGTGGTGGGCGGGCGTGCGCCTGTTCGGCGCCGCCGATGGCCTGTCGGCGCGCTTCTCGCCCCAGGCCACATTGCAAAGCCTGGTAGAGCTGCTGGGGCAGGGCGAGGTCTACGGGCATATCTGGGTAAGCCTCAAGCGCATCCTCGTCGGCCTGCTGCTGGCGCTGCTGATCGGCGTACCGCTGGGGCTGCTGGTGGGCAGCTACCGTCACCTGGAGGCGGCGACCACGCCGGCGTTCCAGTTCCTGCGCATGATCTCGCCGCTGTCGTGGATGCCGGTGGTGGTGATGCTGATGGGCGTGGGCGACCAGCCGATCTACTTCCTGCTGGCCTTCGCCGCGCTGTGGCCGATCCTGCTGAACACCGCCGCCGGGGTACGCCAGCTCGACCCGCGCTGGCTGCAGTTGAGCCGCAGCCTCAGCGCCACGCGCTGGGAGACCTTGTGCAAGGTGATCATCCCCGGGGTGATCGGCCATGTGCTGACCGGCGTGCGCCTGGCCATCGGCATCCTGTGGATCGTGCTGGTGCCGTGCGAGATGCTCGGTGTCAGCGCCGGGTTGGGCTATTTCATCCTCGATACCCGTGACCGGTTGGCTTACTCGGAGCTGATGGCGATGGTGCTGCTGATCGGGGTGCTGGGGTTCATGCTTGATGCCCTGGCGCGCGGGCTGCATCGGCGTTGGGTGCATGCCTGATGTCTGTAGGAGCGGCCTTGTGCCGCGAATGGGCCGCAAAGCGGCCCCGGCGATCTTTGTATCAACGCTGAAATCCTGGGGCCGCTACGCGGCCCTTTCCGGCCGGTCCGACGCCTCGGCAAGGCCGCTCCTACAGGGGGAGCGCGTGAGGCCTGGAGGCGCGTCCCTGCGCCTCGGGATTCAGAAACTGTACTTGGCCGTCAGCATCAGGTTGCGCGGATCGCCGAAGGTGTCGCTGCCATAGTTCACCGACTTGGAGATCGACGAGTAGTACTTGCGGTCGAACACGTTGTTGGCATTGAGCTGCAGGTCCAGGTGCTGGTTGACCGCGTAGCCGGCCATCAGGTCGGTGACGGCGTAGGCGCCTTGTTCCAGGCGGTAGCTGCCGCCGTCGGCCACGGTGAAGTCGTTGTACATGCGGCTCTGCCAGGTGATGCCGCCACCGACCCGCAGTTTTTCCAGCGGGCCCTGGAAGTGGTAGGTGGTGAACAGCTTCAACTGGTGCTGCGGCGTGTCGGACTCGAACGGCTTGTTGACCTTCTCTGGATTCTTGGCGTCCTTGACCGTGTGTACGCGGGCATAGGTATAGCCTGCGCCGATCTGCCACTGCTCGGTCAGCGCGCCCTGCACCTCGAAGTCGATCCCCTGGCTGCGCACTTCGCCGGAGGCCTCGTAGCAGGCGAACTGACCGGCCCGGCACAGGCTCTTGTCCACCTCGACCGCGCGGTTCTCCTGATCAATGCGGAACACCGCGAGGCTGGCGTTGAGCGCGCCGTCGAAGTACTCGCCCTTGATGCCCACCTCGTAGTTCTTGCCTTCGATCGGCCGCACCGGCGTGCCGCTGGGGTCCTTGTTGTCCTGGGGCTGGAAGATGTCGGTGTAGCTGGTGTACAGCGAGTGGTGCTCGTCCAGCTCGTAGATCAGGCCGGCGTAGCGGGTGACGTTACGGGTCACCTTGTAGTCGCCCTCGTTGCTGCCGCGCTGGTCGTAGTCGTACCAGTCAAGGCGCCCGCCTAGGATCAGCTTGAGCGGGTCGGCCAGGCTCAGGCGGGTGGTGGTGTACACGCCTTCCTGGTTGATCAGGTAGCGGCTGCTGCTGGTGTGCAGGAAGTCCGGTTTGCCGCCGTCGATGGGGTAGTCCAGGTCGTAGGGGCTGTAGTTGCGCTCGGTCATGTCGTAGATGCGCTTGCTGGCACCCACCACCAGCTCGTGGGTGCGGCCGAAGGCCTCGAACGGGCCGCTGGCGAAGGTGTCCAGGCCCAGCTGGTTCTCGTCGTGGGCCGACTGGTAGACCGTACGGCTCAGCGGCTTGGCCAGGTCCCAGCGCGACTGGTAGGAGCCGCGGAACAGCGCGTTCTGTTCGCTGTAGATGGCGTTGACCTGCAGCTTCCAGTCATTGGCCAGGCGCTGGCGCAGCTCGGCGAACAGGGTGTTGATCTCCTGGTCCTTGACCTCCCAGTCGGTGGCCGGGTTGTAAGAGCGGGGCAGGTCCTGGTGGTGGCCGTTCAGGTCGGTGGGAATCGCGCCCCAGAACACGTTGGTCTTGTCCTTCTGGTGGGACAGGCCAAGGGTCAGGGTGGTGTCCTCGCCCAGGTCGGCCTCGGTGATCGCGTAGAACAGCCCGTGGTCTTCCTGCTGCCCGTCACGGAAGCCATTGGCGTCGCGGTAAGAGGCCACCACGCGACCGCGCAGGGTGCCACTGTCGTTGAGCGGGCTGGAGGCGTCGAGTTCGCCGCGGTAGTTGTCCCAGCTGCCGGCGGCACCGGTGAGGGTGACCTTCTGTTCCGCCAGCGGACGCTTGCGCACCAGGTTGATGGCCGCCGAAGGCGTACCGGAGCCGGTGACCAACCCGGTGGCGCCGCGCACCACCTCGACCCGGTCGAACATCGCCAGGTTGGGCTGGGCGCCGACCACCCAGCCGGTGTAGGCGCTGGGGATGCCGTCGTACATGATGTTGTCGACGTCGAAGCCGCGGGCCTTGTAGGTCTGCCGGCCCGGGCCGTTGGACTGGTTGAGGAACAGCCCCGGGGTGTACCTGGCCACGTCATTGATGCTGGTCATGCCCTGGTCGTCCATGCGCTGGCGGGTGATCACGGTCACCGCCTGGGGCGTTTCGCGCATGGTCAACGGCAGCTTGGTGGCGGTGGACATGGAGCCGGTGGTGTACGACTTCGACCCCTCGGTGGTGCTGCCCAGGCTGCTGTCGTTGATGGCCGTGGCGCCCAGCTCGATCACGGCCGGCGCTTGCTCCTCGGCCAGCGCCGGGGTGAGGGTCGCCATGCAGATGGCCATGGCCAGCAGGTTGCGGCTGGGCGTGAAACGGTGAGGGGAGAGGTGCGGTGACATGCCGGGCTTTATCCTTATTGCTAGTGCTTATGAGAATAATTAGCAATAAGTGTGTCGGATTATCAGGCTCGTAACAATGCATCCGAATCTGAATTGATGAATTTTTCAAAAATTCAATTCGATTGAGTTATTTCTTGTGGAGTCATACCCGTGGGAGCGGGCTTGTCGGAACGCCGCACCGCCCGGATCACCGGCTATGCCGGTGCCATACACCGCTTCGCGGGGCAAGCCCGCTCCCACGATGGTGATGCTGGCAACCCTGTTCCCTGTGGGATATCGCAGCACGAAGGGCTGGGCGATCTCCTACAGGTGACGGTTATGGCAGTGGATCAGCCACCGTAATCCGTTTGCCACGCTGACGCCCGACCTCCAGTGCCTGCCCGTCGCGCTGCTTGCCATGTCGCGCCTGGCCGACCAGCTCGGGGATCAGCGGGCCCTCCGGCAGGTGGCGCCAGAAGCGCCCGGGCAGGTGCTGGCGCAACGCACCGGGGTTGAGCCGGGCGGGGTTGAAGGTGTGCCGGTAGTAGGCCAGCCACAGCTCGGCGCCGGGGTCTTCGGCGTTGCGCGCCCATTGCTGCCACGCCTGCGGGCACTGGCGCTGGTAGTCCAGGTGCTGGCCGTCGAAGCGCACGCCATCGAGGGGCGTGGCGATCAACCAGCGCTGGCGCCCCAGGCGATCGGCGAAATGCCCGCAAGCGCTGTCGAGGATGTCGTGGGCAGGTTCGTGGTAGGCGACCAGGTCCAGTTGCAGTTGTTCGGCCAGTGCCTCGGGCAGCGGCACGAAGCGCACGAAGGCATGCAGGTGATGGGCTTCGCGGCCGACCTGGCGGATGCGCCGCTGCATCTCGCTGCCCAGGCGGTCGCCGGCGAGCATGGCGGTGCGATCGCCGTGGGCGACGCGCCAGAGTACTTCGTACAGCAGGTTCCAGCGCTGCTCGCCGCGGTAGCGACCGGCCTGTTCCAGCTGGGCCAGCAGCGCCGCCGGCACGCGGGCGCGGAACGGGCCGGGGCCGACGGGCAGGGGCGTGGGCACGGCCAGCAGGTCGTCCATACGTGCCTGGCCCCAGGTCACCGTGGCCGGGTCGATGCCATGGCCGAGCAGTTGCCGCGCCTGGTCGCGCCAGGTGGCGAAGTCGTCGCCGCAATCCAGCGCAATCATCCCCACAGGCCCATCTGCACCGGTGCCTGGGGTTCACGCAGGCGGGCGCGCAGCAGGCCACTGCGCAGCTCGGCCTGGGCCGGGCGGTAGTCGCTGGTGACGATGAACGGGCGGGCCTTGTCCAGCACGCAGCGCAACTGGATCAGGTCGTCGTAGCGGATACGCCGCTCACGGCGCAGGGCCACCAGGCGCTGCACGCTGCGCAGGCCGATACCGGGGATGCGCGCCAGCAGGGCCGGCTCGGCGCGGTTGACGTCGAGCGGGAACACCTCGCGGTTGGCCAGCGCCCAGGCCAGCTTGGGGTCGATGTCCAGGGCCAGGTTGCCGGTTTCGCCCAGCAGTTCGCCGGCCTTGTAGCCGTAGCCGCGCAGGAGGAAGTCGGCCTGGTACAGGCGGTGTTCACGCAGCAGCGGCGGGGCCGCCAGGGGCACGCTGGACGGGCTGTCGGGGATCGGGCTGAAGGCGGAGTAGTAGACGCGCCTGAGGCCGTAGCACTGGTACAGCGACTCGGCGTTGCGCAGCAGGGCGCTGTCGTCGGTGGCGTCGGCGCCGACGATGACCTGGGTGCTTTGCCCGGCGGGGGTGAAGCGTGGCGCCCGTGGTTCACCGGCGACGGCCTGCTGGCCGTGGTGGATCACGCCCATGGCCTGGCGGATGGTGCTGGCGCGTTTTTCCGGGGCCAGGCGTTCGAGGCTGGCGTCGGTGGGCAGCTCGATGTTCACGCTCAGGCGGTCGGCCAGGCGCCCGGCTTCCTCGATCAGCAGCGGGTCGGCGTCGGGAATGGTCTTGAGGTGGATGTAGCCGCGAAAGCCATGCTCCTCGCGCAGCAGGCGGGCCACCCGGATCAGTTGCTCCATGGTGTAGTCGGCCGAGCGGATGATGCCGGAGCTGAGAAACAGGCCGCTGATGCAGTTGCGCCGGTAGAAGTCCAAGGTCAGGCGCACCACTTCCTCGGGGCTGAAGCGCGCCCGCGGCACGTTGCTCGAGCGGCGGTTCACGCAGTATTGGCAGTCGTACAGGCAGAAGTTGGTCAGCAGCACCTTGAGCAGCGACACGCAGCGCCCGTCGGGGGTGTAGCTGTGGCAGATGCCCATGCCGTTGGTGGCGCCGAGGCCGTCGCGACCACGGGAGCTGCGCTTGGGGGCGCCGCTGCTGGCGCAGGACGCGTCGTACTTGGCGGCATCGGCGAGGATGCCGAGCTTGGCGATGAGCTGCATGGGGTAATCCGATTTTACTGTTCATGCATACAGTATTTCGGCGTTGGGCTGATAGCAAGTGTTTGCAGGTGGTTTTGATGGCGTGATGGCGCAGAGGTGCCTGGCGAGAGTCCTGTAGCGCCTATCAGATCGAGCGCCGCCCGCGCGGCGCATCGCGGGACAAGCCCGCTCCTGCATTTGTTGCAACGTGCCGAACCTGTCAGGCCATGGTTGCCCGCCTTGGTGCCTGTCTTGAGACAGATGAAGCGGCAGCGGTGCACACGCTGAAACCGTGTCGGACCAACAAGGCGGACCAGGTAATGGCACAGGATTGACTGGCCCGAAACAGATGTAGGAGCGGGCTTGTCCCGCGATGCGCCGCGCGGGCGGCGCTCGATCTGACAGGCGCTGCAACTCTAACGTCGAACACCCTCAAAGACCCTCATTTCAAGACGATCCACCCTCGGCCCCCCTTGATTACAAAATTGTAATCTTCCCGCCACCCCCCCGATAACCACCGCTGCCTAAAGTCCCTCGCCAAAGCATTCCGCCGCTTGTCGACGAGGACTTCCGCCGTGCCCATCCCCCGCAAGATCGCCTTGCTCTGCCTGTTGCTGGCCGGCCCTGCCGGTGCCCAGGGCCTGAGCCTGGAGCAGGCGCTCGACGCCGCCTTTGCCCAGAACCCGGACTTCGCCGCCATCGGCCGCGAGATCGGCATCGCCGAGGGCGAGCGCCGCCAGGCCGGGCTGATTCCCAACCCCGAGCTGTCCTGGGAAGTCGAGGACACCCGCCGCGACACCAGCACCACCACCGTGACCCTCAGCCAGGCCCTGGAGCTGGGCGGCAAGCGCGGCGCGCGGATCGAAGTCGCCGAGGCCGGCCAGGCGATCGCCCGGTTGGAGCTCGAGCGCCAGCGCAACAGCCTGCGCGCCGATGTGATCCAGGCCTTCCATGCCGCCTTGCGGGCACAGACCGCGCTGGAGCTGGCGCAACAGTCGCAGGCGCTGACCGAACGCGGCCTGCGGGTGGTGGAAGGGCGGGTGCGGGCCGGGCAGTCCTCGCCGGTGGAGGCCACCCGCGCCCAGGTCCAGCTGGCCCAGGCCGAGGCGGCGGTGCGTCGGGCGCGCACCGAACGTGGCGTGGCCAACCAGGCCCTGGCGCGCCTGACCGGCAGTGCCGAGGCCCGCTTCGACCGGCTCGACGCGAGCAACCTCTCGCCCGGCCCGGCGCCGCAGACCGAGCGCCTGCTGGCCAAGGTCGAGCAGACTGCCGAGTGGCGCCTGGCCGCGGCGCAGATCGAGCGTGGCGATGCCAGCCTCGGTTCCGAGAAGGCCCAGCGCATCCCCAACCTGACCGTCAGCCTCGGCAGCCAGTACAGCCGCGAGGACCGTGAGCGGGTCAACGTGGTCGGGCTGTCGATGCCGCTGCCGCTGTTCGACCGCAACCAGGGCAACGTGCTGGCCGCCGCCCGCCGCGCCGACCAGGCCCGCGACCTGCGCAACGCCGTGGATCTGCGCCTGCGCAGCGAAACCCGCAGCGCCCTGGAGCAGTGGGGCACGGCCATGGGCGAGGTCCAGGCCTACGACCGCACCATCCTGCCCGCCGCCCAGCAGGCGGTGGACACCGCCACCCGCGGCTTCGAGATGGGCAAGTTCGCCTTCCTCGATGTGCTCGATGCCCAGCGCACGCTGATCGAGGCGCGCGGGCTGTACCTCGAGGCGCTGGCCCAGGCGACCGATGCCCGGGCTCAGGTGGAGCGGATCTACGGCGAGCTTTGAGCCTCGTCCCATCGCGGGGCAAGCCCGCTCCCACGGGAATGCGTGGGAGCGGGCTTGCCCCGCGATGGGCCCTGAACTGCAACGACTTTTCCAGCAGGAGCAACAATGACCAACCCACGCAAGCTCGCCATCCTCGCCGCTGCCCTGGCCGTTCTCGGCCTCGGTGGCGCGGCCTGGACCGGTACCCTTGGCAAGGCCGGCAGCGGCCAGGCCCAGCACGACGACCATGGCGAGGAAGGCCATGGCCATGAAGAAGGAAAGGCAGAGGAGCATGCCGACGAAGAGGGCCAGCTGCACCTCTCCGCCGAGCAGATCCAGGCCGCCGGCGTGCAACTGGCCACTGCCGGCCCACAAAGCCTGGGTACCTCCATCAGCTTCCCCGGCGAGATCCGCTTCGACGAGGACCGCACCGCCCACGTGGTGCCCCGCGTCCCCGGCGTGGTCGAGTCGGTGCAGGCCGAGCTGGGCCAGGCGGTCAAGCGCGGCCAGGTGCTGGCGGTGATCGCCAGCCAGCAGATCTCCGAACTGCGCAGCGAGCAGCAGGCCGCCCAGCGCCGCCTGGAGCTGGCGCGCCTGACCTTCGAGCGCGAGAAGCAGCTGTGGCAGGAGCGCATCAGCGCCGAGCAGGACTACCTGCAGGCCCGCCAGGCGCTGCAGGAGGCCGAGATCGCCGCCGCCAACGCCGGGCAGAAGGTCGCCGCCGTGGCGCCGGCCGGCAAGGGCAATCGTTACGAGTTGCGCGCACCGTTCGACGCGGTGGTGGTGGAAAAGCACCTGACCGTGGGCGAGGTGGTGGACGAGACCAGCAATGCCTTCACGCTGTCTGACCTGAGTCGGGTCTGGGCCACCTTCGCCGTGGCCCCGCGCGACCTGGACAAGGTAGTCAGCGGCCGTGGCGTCAGCGTCAGCGCGCCGGACCTCGGTGCCCAGGTGGAAGGCAAGGTCAACTACGTCGGCAGCCTGCTCGGCGAGCAGAACCGCGCCGCCACCGTGCGCGCCACCCTGGCCAACCCCAATGGCGCCTGGCGTCCCGGGCTGTTCGTCAACATCGCGGTCACCGTCGAGCGTTTCGACGCCGCCGTGGTGGTGCCGGAAAGCGCCCTGCAGACCTGGGAAGAGCAGACCGTGGTGTTCGCCCGTACCGACGAGGGCTTCGAGGCCCGCCCGGTGAAGACCGGGCGTCGTGACGCCGGCCAGGTGGAAGTGCGCGAAGGGCTGGCCGCCGGCACCGTGGTCGCCGCCGCCGGCAGCTTCGTCCTCAAGTCCGAGCTGGGCAAAGGCTCGGCCGAACACAGCCACTGACCGGGGACGCCATTCATGTTCGAACGCCTTATCCAGTTCGCCATCGAGCAACGCCTGGTGGTGATGCTCGCCGTGGTGCTGATGGCCGCCGTGGGCATCCACAGCTACCAGAAACTGCCCATCGACGCCGTGCCCGACATCACCAACGTGCAGGTGCAGATCAACACCGCCGCGCCCGGCTATTCACCGCTGGAAACCGAGCAACGCATCACCTTCGCCATCGAGACCGCCATGGCCGGCCTGCCGGGCCTCAAGCAGACCCGTTCGCTGTCGCGCTCGGGGCTGTCGCAGGTGACGGTGATCTTCGATGACGGTACCGACATCTTCTTTGCCCGCCAGCTGGTCAACGAGCGCCTGCAGGTGGCTCGCGAGCAGTTGCCCGAGGGTATCGAGGCGGCCATGGGGCCGATCTCCACCGGCCTTGGCGAGATCTTCCTGTGGACGGTCGAGGCCAAGGAGGGCGCGCTAAAAGATGACGGCACGCCCTATACCGCCACCGACCTGCGGGTGATCCAGGACTGGATCATCAAGCCGCAGCTGCGCAACGTACCGGGCGTGGCCGAGGTGAACAGCATCGGCGGCCATGCCAAGCAGTACCTGATCGCTCCCGAACCCAAGCGCCTGGCGGCCTACAAGCTGACCCTCAACGACCTGGTCGCGGCGCTCGAGCGCAACAACGCCAACGTCGGCGCCGGCTACATCGAACGCAACGGCGAGCAGTTGCTGATCCGCGCCCCGGGCCAGGTGGCCTCGGCCGAGGACATCGCCAATATCGTCATCTCCAGCGTCGATGGCACGCCGATTCGCGTCAGTCATGTGGCCCAGGTCGGCCTGGGCCAGGAACTGCGCTCGGGCGCTGCCACCGAGAATGGCCGCGAGGTGGTGCTGGGCACGGTGTTCATGCTGATCGGCGAGAACAGCCGCACGGTGTCCCAGGCGGTGGCGGCCAAGCTCGAGGAGATCAACCGCAGCCTGCCCAAGGGTGTGGTGGCGATCACCGTCTATGACCGCACCAACCTGGTGGAAAAAGCCATCGCCACGGTGAAGAAGAACCTCATCGAAGGCGCGATCCTGGTCATCGCCGTATTGTTCCTGTTCCTGGGCAACATTCGCGCGGCACTGATCACCGCCATGGTAATCCCGCTGTCGATGCTGTTCACCTTCACCGGCATGTTCAGCAACAAGGTCAGCGCCAACCTGATGAGCCTGGGTGCGCTGGACTTCGGCATCATCGTCGACGGCGCGGTGGTGATCGTCGAGAACGCCATCCGCCGCCTGGCCCATGCTCAGCAGCATCATGGCCGCATGCTGACCCGTTCCGAGCGCTTCCACGAAGTGTTCGCCGCCGCCCGCGAGGCGCGCCGCCCGCTGATCTACGGGCAACTGATCATCATGGTGGTGTACCTGCCGATCTTTGCCCTGACCGGGGTCGAGGGCAAGATGTTCCATCCCATGGCCTTCACCGTGGTGATGGCGCTGCTGGGGGCGATGATCCTCTCGGTGACCTTCGTGCCGGCAGCCCTGGCGCTGTTCGTCACCGGCAAGGTGAAGGAAGAGGAGGGCGTGGTCATGCGCACCGCCCGCCGTCGCTATGCCCCGGTGCTGGACTGGGTGCTGGGCCGACGCAACCTGGCCTTCGCCGGCGCCGCCACCCTTGTGCTGTTGTCCGGCGTGCTGGCCAGCCGCATGGGCAGTGAGTTCATCCCCAGCCTCAGCGAGGGTGATTTCGCCCTGCAGGCCCTGCGCGTGCCGGGCACCAGCCTGTCGCAATCGGTGGACATGCAGCAGCGCCTGGAGAAGACCATCATCGCCCAGGTGCCGGAAGTCGAGCGGGTGTTCGCCCGTACCGGCACCGCCGAGATCGCCTCCGACCCGATGCCACCGAACATCTCCGATGCCTACGTGATGCTCAAGCCCCGCGAGCAATGGCAGGACCCGGGCAAGCCGCGCGATGAGCTGATCGCCGAGGTGCAGCGCGCCGCCGCCAGCGTGCCGGGCAGCAACTACGAGCTGTCGCAGCCGATCCAGCTGCGCTTCAACGAGCTGATCTCCGGGGTGCGCAGCGATGTCGCGGTGAAGGTGTTCGGCGACGACATGGAGGTGCTCAACCGCACCGCCGCGCAGATCGCCGCCAGCCTGCAGCAGGTGCCGGGCGCCTCCGAGGTGAAGGTCGAGCAGACCACCGGCCTACCGGTGCTGACCATCGATATCGACCGTGACAAGGCGGCCCGTTACGGCCTGAATGTGGGCGACGTGCAGGACGCCATCGCCATCGCCGTGGGCGGTCGCACTGCCGGCACCCTCTATGAAGGCGATCGCCGTTTCGACATGGTGGTGCGCCTGTCGGAGGCGCTGCGAACCGATGTCGACGGTTTGTCCAGCCTGCTGATCCCGGTACCGGCCAGCGCCGCCGCCGGTGCTTCGCAGATTGGTTTCATCCCGCTGTCGCAAGTGGCCACCCTGAACCTGCAACTGGGCCCCAACCAGGTCAGCCGCGAGGATGGCAAGCGCGTGGTGGTGGTCAGCGCCAACGTGCGCGGGCGTGACCTCGGTTCGTTCGTCGAACAGGCCTCGCAGACGCTGATCGACCAGGTGCAGATACCGCCGGGCTACTGGACCCGCTGGGGTGGCCAGTTCGAGCAGCTGCAGTCAGCGGCCGAGCGCCTGCGGGTGGTGGTGCCGGTTTCGCTGCTGCTGGTCATGGCCTTGCTGCTGATGATGTTCAACAACCTCAAGGATGGCCTGCTGGTGTTCACCGGCATCCCCTTCGCACTGACCGGTGGGGTGCTGGCGCTGTGGCTGCGGGATATCCCGCTGTCGATCTCGGCGGGGGTGGGCTTTATCGCGTTGTCGGGCGTGGCGGTGCTCAACGGCCTGGTGATGATTGCCTTCATTCGTAACCTGCGTGAGGAAGGTCGAGGCCTGCGCGCCGCGGTGGAGGAGGGCGCGCTGACCCGCCTGCGGCCGGTGCTGATGACCGCGCTGGTGGCGTCGCTGGGGTTCATTCCCATGGCCCTGGCCACGGGCACCGGCGCCGAGGTGCAGCGGCCGCTGGCGACGGTGGTGATCGGCGGAATCCTGTCGTCGACGGCGCTGACCTTGCTGGTGTTGCCTGCCCTGTATCAGTGGGCGCATCGGCGGGATGAGGACAACCAGGCAGAAGGTATGTAACGCTATCTCCTGTAGGAGCGGCCTTGTGCCGCGAAAGGGCCGCGCAGCGGCCCCAGATTTCAGCATTTATGTAACAATCGCCGGGGCCGCTTTGCGGCCCTTTCGCGGCACAAGGCCGCTCCTACAGGTATCTGCGCAGCCAGTGATCCAGACTCAACCTGCCAGCCCCCTTCAACAGCAACGGCAGCAACGCCACCAGGTAGATCAGCGGCAGTTTGAAGTTGCCGAAGCCCTGGTCGGTGATCGCATACCCCCGCCCCAGTTCCGCCAGGCTCGACCACTGGCTCGGCCAGTGCACCGCGGCTATCGCCACCACCGTCACCACCATCAGCACCGCCGAGGCCAGCCGGGTACCGAGCCCCAGCAGCAGGAGCAGCGGGCAGATCAATTCGGCCCACATCGACAGCTGCCAGTTGAGGTCCGCCGGCAGCAGGTCGAACGGGAACGGAAAACTGCCTTGCAGGTCGGCGAACCAGTTGGCGCCGTTGAACTTCTCCAGGCCCGATTCGAAGAACTCCCAGGCCAGGAACAGGCGTAGCGGCAGGTCGGCGCTCCAGTTGCCGGTGTGATCAAGGGCGTTGAACAGCTTCCATTCAGCAAACAGTGGCAGGGCTTTCATGGGCAGGCTTCCCGGTGTAGGCGGCAACGGCGGGGTGCCGTCGCGCTGTTGTGGCCGGGAGTGTGCAGGGCGGGGGTATCGGCAGTGTGTCGGGGGCGATGGGGTTATGTATCGCTGTGTAGCGAGGCTCAGCGATTGCTGGTCAGGCGCTGTTGCGCCGCCGCGCAGCCGTTGATGTCCACCGCCTTCTGCAGGAAGGCCTGGCGCTGGCGGGGGTCGAGCTCACCGAGCAGCCGGTAGATCTCGGCCTGGTAGTCGCGCTGGCGCCCCCACTGCATTTGCAGGCCCTGCGGGCGGGTGCGGCTGCACGCCAGGCGGGTGGCCGGCTGTGGGTAGTAGGCGGCGTACAGGGTGGCCATGCTGGGCACCGCCTCCAGGGCCTCGCGGTAGGCGGGGCTGGCATTGTAGGGCGAACACCAGTGGGCGATGGCCAGCGCGGGCGGGGCGAAGCCTTGCTTGAGGCTGGCCTCCAGCAACGGACAGGCGGCTTCGGCGATCTGTCCTGCCGGCAGATAGGTGGTGTAGTACAGCGCCAGGCGGTACTGCGCCACCGGGTGGCCGAGGGCCACCGACCTCTTCAGCAGGGCCACCGCCGTTGGCAGCGTGTGAGCCATCGCCTGGCCTTGGCGGCTGAGCTCGGGGTCGCCGCCGGCGGTGCGCAGCGGGCTGGCGCCGTCGTCCTGGCTGTCAGCCTGCTCGAGCAGCGGCAACGCCTGGCGATAGAGCAGGTCGGCATGGGGGTCGATGTTCACGTCCAGGGCCTGGGCGCCTGTGGCGGCCAGCAGCAACGGCAACGACGCGACCAGACAGGCGCGGGGACGGGCCAGAAGCGAGGGGACGGCAGGAATGGTCATGGCGGTTACGCGGTTGCCTCGGGCAAATCAGGAGCGACGACGGCCTATTCTATCCATCCGCGTGCGTTCCCCGAAAGCCCGGCGTGCGGCCATCAGACCAGCTTGATCGGCGCGACCTTGCGCAGGGCCTGTCTTTCCTGGGCTAACCCCAGCTTGGCGGTGATCACCTTGGCCAGCGTGTTGTTACCCAAATCATTGAAGTGCAGGCGGTCGACGAACAGGTGCTCGGCGAACACCGGCGAACTGCTGAGCATGCTGTTCATGTCGTAGCAGGGGACCGGGTCGGCCTGGCTCTTGATGCGACGGAAGAAGGCCATGTGCAACTGGCTGTCGAAGGTGTCGCCGAGCAAACGGTCGAAATTCGACGGCTGACGCTCAAGCTTGCCGAGCATGGCCTGTTCCGCCTTGGGCAATGCCTCGCGGCACCAGGGCAGCAGCGGCTGCAGGATGAAGGTGAGGGTGGTGTGGCCGTCTGCCAGCAGGCGGTCCCATTGGCGCAGGGTGCGGCCCACGGCATCGGCGGCGCGGATCAGGCGCTTGTCCGGACTCGATAGCGGTTCCACCTGTGGCCAGTGTGCTTCCCGGGCCGGCGCCAGGAGCTGGCCCAGGCGTTGCCAGAATGATTCGCGGCGCGCTTCGCCTGGCGTTTGCACGCCTTCGTTGAAGCGGTTGAGGAAATCCTGGTAGGCCTGCGCCCGGTGCGGGTCCTGTGCGCCGGACAACACCTCGGCGAGGGCCTCCTGGGCCAGCGTGTTCAGGCCGCTGAGCACCACCACGTGACCGATCTGGCCAAAACGGTGCTGATGGGTGAGGAACATCAGCAGTTCCTGGGTGGCGTTCAGGCCGCAACCGGCAAGGCTCAGCCAGATCTCGCCGGTCAGCACCGACAGGTACGAGGCCACGGTGTGCTCGTCGGAACTGGCGCCGATGCCCATGGCGGTGGAGCCGCCCACCAACAGGTTGACCCGCGCCGCGCCACCGCGCTCGGCCACCGAGAAGCGCTTGCCGGCGCAATGGCTGTAGCGCATGCCCAGGGCATCGGTGTTGATGGTGCCGGAGCGATAGCCGCGCTCGTGCACGTATAGCGTGTGCGGCGCGCGGCGGCTGCCCAACTGCAGGAAGCGCTGGTAGTCCTGCGCCAGGGGGTCGGGCGTGCCCATGCTGCCGGTGGCGGCGGGGTCGATCGGGGTCATGGGCGCTCCTTCTTTTGGGGGTTGGCTCAGGCGGCCAGCTCCTTGAGGTTGTAGGCCAGGCCGACGCCGGCGATCAGCAGCAGGGCGACCCCCGAGGCCAGGCTGATCACACGGTTGCTGCGCGGCGAGGCGATCTTGCCGATGGCGAAGATGTACAGGCTGAGCACGGCGAAATCGATGGCGATCCACAGCAGCGACAGCACCACCATGCTCTTGCCGAACGACTCGGTGATCTGGATGAACTGTGGGAAGAAGGCGATGAAGAAGATGATGTCCTTGGGGTTGGAGATGCCGACCATGAAGCCCTGCAACAGGCCGCCACGACCCGGCTGCGCGCTGGCCGATGGCTGCGGGGCACTGTCGACCGGTGCTTGCAGCGCCTCGCGCAGGGTGCCAAGGGCGATGTAGCCGATGAACAGGCAGCCCAGCAGGCTCATGCCGCTGAGCCAGGCCTTGTCGATGGCCGCGCTGGTCAGGATGATCCAGGCGGCCGCGCCGATCAGCACCAGTGACGCCCAGTTGGTGCCAACCGCGGTGAACAGGGCCTTGCGCGAGCCCGAGGCGGCGGCGGTGTTGACGATCAGGGCCACCACCGGGCCGGGCGTGGCGATCAGCAGCAGGACGGTGAGGGCGTAGGTGGCGGTCAGTGCGGTATTCACGATCAGTTCTCGGTGAGGGTTGCAGCGGTTGCATGGGCATGGAACGGGCAGCGCGCCGGGCTCGGCGAGCCGGGCTCCTGCAGTTGGTACTGCTTCCATTCGAAGTTGTCGTCCTGGCCAAAGAAGCCCAGGGTGTCGGGCATCACCCCGTCGTTGTAGTGGCGCACCCGTTCGCGGATGCGTGCGCGGATGCGCTGGCCGCTTTCGGTGCTGGCGCTGGCGACCTCGTCGAAGCTTTCCCGCGGGTTGATGACGAAGGCGATGTGCCGGCCCAGGTTGCGGCTTTTCATCAAGCGGTGGGCGGGGAAGCTCATGTTGATGAACAGCGGCATGCCGGCGAAGCAGAACGACCAGCGCGTGTCGTGCGGGTCCTGCGGGACCTCTTCGGGCCAGGGCTGCGGGTCGCGTGCATGGACCTGGTTCAGCACATCCCAGGCCAGTGTCTGTTGCGCCTGCAGCGTTGTGTCGGGCGCCGTCTCGAGGAACACCAGCAGCGGGTTGCCGATGCGCTGCTTGAGCGGAATCGGCTCGATGGTGCGGATGTAGTCACCCAGGCCCCGGGCAATATCGTCGGCCAGCCGTTCGGCACGGGCGAAGACGATGTGGCAGGTGCGCGCGTTGACCGCCTTGCGTCCGAACAGGCACGGGAAGTCGGGGTTGGCGAGGGTTTCCTTGAAGTGTTCTATGGTCTTGTGCGTCCAGTGGTGGCGGTTCTGGACATGTTCATCGGCGAGCTCCAGCGCATCCAGGCGGTAGCAGTTTCCATAACCCGTAAACATGATTTCCCCAGGCATATCCGTATGCAGTGTTTAGTAGGACTTCTCGTTCAATAGATCGTTTTCATTACAACTCGGCAGGTTTGCTATATTTAATTGTTATTTACCGGCATTTTCCGAGATGGTTCCCGCGTTGTAAAACGCCTGGATCTATGACCTACTATTAGCTTCACTCATGCTCTGGAAGGCGCCATGTCGGAACGGATTCAAGCCTTGCACGCCTTGCGCGCCTTCGAAGTGGCCTCGCGTTACGGCTCCTTTACCCGCGCGGCCCAGGAGCTGGCCCTGACCCAGGGCGCGGTCAGCCACCACATCAAGACCCTCGAAGCCCTGTTCGGCTGCGACCTGTTCGAACGCCGCGGCCCCAAGCTGCGCCTGACCGAGCACGGCCGGCTGCTGGCCCAGGAGCTCAAGGTCGGTTTCAAGATTATCGAAAACGCCTGCGCGCTGCTGCGCCAGGACCGCTATGGCGTGCGCCTCAAGGCACCTTCCACGCTTACCGTGCGCTGGCTGCTTCGGGCTCTGGACGGCTTCAAGCGGGTCGACAACAGCTGCTCGGTGCAGTTGTCGAGCGTGTGGATGGACATCGACGCGGTGGACTTCTATTCCGAACCCTATGACTGCGCCATCCTGCTCGGCAACGGGCGCTTTGCGGCAGACGTGGAGAGCCTGAAGCTGTTCGATGAATGGCTGATCCCGGTGTGCCACCCGAGCTACCTCGAGCAGGCCCGGCCGGAGCTGTCGGTGCTCTCCAGCTGTGAATTCCTCCACCCCTCGCCGGACCGGCGTGACTGGCGGCGCTGGCTGGCGCGCATGGACGCGCTGGACATCAGCATCGACCAGGGCCAGGTGTTCGATACCCTCGACCAAGGCATCTCGGCCGCCCAGCAGGGGCTGGGCATCTCGGTGGTCGACCTGGTGCTGGCCAGCGCCGACCTGGCCGCGGGCAACCTGGTCACGCCGTTCCCCCACGCGGTGGCCACTGGCGATGGCTACTACATGACCTGGCTCAAGGCCAGCCCCAAGGCCCACCAGATGCACAAGCTGCGCGACTACCTGGTGGCGCAGGTGCCGGGGTTGTCGCACAAGGACATCAGCTACCTGTACGGCTGAGGTCGGTGGCCGGCAGCACCCGTTCGAGCATGAAGTCGATGAACACCCGCAGCTTGGGCGGCATCTGCCGCCCCGATGGCCACAGCAGGTAGAAGCTGCCGCGCCGCTCCATGAAACTTTCGAGCACGCTCACCAGTCTGCCGGCCGCCAGTTCCTTGCGCACGCTGAAGTCCGGCAGGCAGGTGATGCCGCGGTGGTTGAGGGCAAAACAGATGCGCGTCTCGACATGGTTGCAGACCATCGAGATGGGGATCGTGTAGTCCTGCTCGGGGTGCTCCCGGCGCAGCGGCCAGGTTTCCAGCTTGCCGCTGCTGGGGAAGCGGTAGTGCAGGCAGCTGTGCCCGGCCAGTTCGCGGGGATGCTGCGGCGTGCCGCGCTCGCGCAGGTATTCGGGGGAGGCCACCAGGCGATGCTGGAAGTGCCCGAGGAACTTGGCGTTGAGCCGCGAGTCCAGCGGCTGGCCACCGCGCATCACCACGTCGAAGCCCTCGCCGACGATATCCACCATGCGGTCGCTGAAGTCCAGGTCCAGTTCGATCTCGGGGTAGCGCGCCATGAACTCGGCCAGCGCCGGCATCACCAGCCCGGTCACCTGCGGCAGGCTGACCCGCAGGCGCCCGCGGGGCGCGCCGCTGGCCTGGGAGAGTTCCTGCTCGGTGGCTTCGATCTCGGCGAGGATGCGCCGGCTGCGTTCGAGGAACAGTGTGCCCTCGGCGGTCAGGGTGATGCTCCGCGTGCTGCGGTGGAACAGGCGCACGCCCAGGCGTTCCTCCAGCCGTGCCACGCGCTTGCCCACGGCGGACGCACTGATCCCCAGCGACTGGCCGGCGGCGACGAAACTGCGGGTTTCGGCGACCCGGTTGAAGACCATGAAACCGCTGAGGCTGTCCATGTTGCACTCCGATTGCGGACATCGATGTCCTGACTGATCGGAATTGTACCCGGCTTTTTCCGCAATACCCCAGCGGCGCACCATGCCTGCCTTGATCGATAGCCGGAGACAACCATGCATTCACCTTCCCCGACGGCGAGCGTCGCCGCATCCCCCGCCAGCGCCGCACGCCTGCCCCTGAGCGGCCTGCTGGCCCTGGCCCTGACCGGCTTCATCGCCATCCTCAGCGAAACCTTGCCGGCCGGCCTGCTCGACCAGATCGCCGACGGCATGCAGATCAGCCAGGCCATGGCAGGGCAGTGGGTCACGGCCTATGCCCTGGGCTCGCTGCTCACCGCCATTCCACTGGTGACCCTGACCCAGGGCTGGTGGCGGCGCCGCGCGCTGTTGCTGGCCATCGCTGGCTTCATTCTGTTCAATGGCCTCACCGCACTGTCCTCTGACAACACCCTGACATTGTGCCTGCGCTTTCTCACGGGCGCCGCCGCCGGCCTGGCCTGGGGCCTGATCGCCGGCCATGCGCGGCGCATGGTGGCGCCGGCCCAGCAGGGCAAGGCCATGGCGGTGGCGATGCTCGGGCAACCCATCGCGCTGTCGCTGGGCCTGCCTATCGGCACCTGGCTCGGCGCCTGGTTGGGTTGGCGCGCGGCCTTCGTGGTGGTCACGGTCGCGGCGTTGCTGCTGACCGTCTGGGTGGTGCGGGCGGTGCCGGATTTCCCCGGCCAGGCCGCCGGCAAGCGCCCCGCGGCGCTGGCGGTGCTGCGCACGCCGGGCGTGGCGCGGGTGTTGCTGGTGATCCTGGCGTGGATCCTCGGCCACAACATCCTCTACACCTACATCGTGCCGCTGCTGGCGACGGCGGGCATGGCGGCCGAGGTGGGCCAGGTGCTGATGACCTTCGGCCTGGCCTCGCTGGCCGGCATCGTGCTGGTGGGCCTGGGTGTCGACCGTCATCTGCGCGGGCTGGTGTTGCTGTGCCTGGCCGGGTTCGCCCTGGCGACCCTGGCCTTGGGGCAGGCGCAGGGCGCTGCCTGGCTGGTGCATGTCAGCGTGGCGCTGTGGGGGATGACCTACGGCGGTGCGCCGACGCTGTTGCAGACCGCCTGCGCCGATGCGGCGGGCGAGGGCGGCGATGTGGCGCAGTCGATGCTGGTGACGGTGTGGAACAGCGCGATCGCCCTGGGCGGGATCATTGGCGGGCTGCTGCTGGTCGGCGCCGGGGTCGGGTCGTTTGGCGCGGTGGTGCTGGGGCTGGTGGCGCTGGCGTGGCTGCTGGTGTTGAGCGGGCGGCGGACCGGGTTCGTCGCGGGCGCACGTTAGCCCGGGGGAACGCAAGCGTGTAGGAGCGGCCTTGTGCCGCGAAAGGGCCGCGAAGCGGCCCCGGCGATCTTCCATCAACACTGAGATCCTGGGGCTGCTACGCAGCCCTTTCGCGGCACAAGGCCGCTCCTACAAGGGGCAGGGCATGGCTGGGCGTGGGAGCGGGCTTGCCCCGCGATAGGGCCAGGCCTGCAAACACCCCTTTATGCCAGGAGGAACGGTACAATCCGCCTATATCAGAAAAGCCGCGATCCGAGGTCCCCGCAGTGCCGTTGCAACAAGGCTTCGTCCTGACCCGCCACTGGCATGACACGCCCGAAGGCACCTGCGTGGAGTTCTGGCTGGCCACCGACCAGGGCCCACGGCGCCTGCGCCTGGCCGCGCAGCCCTCGGTGGCGTTCATTCCCGCGGCCCAGGCTGCCCACGCCCGGGCGCTGCTGGCCGACGAACAGGGCGTCGAACTCAAGCCGCTGCAACTGCGCGACTTTGACCTGCGTCCGGTGATGGGCCTGTACTGCCGCCAGCACCGCCAGCTGATCGCCCTTGAAAAGCGCCTGCGCACCGCCGGCGTCGAGGTATTCGAAGCCGACATCCGCCCCCCGGAGCGCTACCTGATGGAGCGCTTCATCACCGCCCCGGTGCTTTTCGATGGCCGCCCCGACAGCCAGGGCGTCCTGCACGATGCCCAGCTCAAGCCCGACCCGGACTACCGCCCGCCGTTGCGCCTGGTGTCGCTGGACATCGAGACCAGCGAACGCGGCGAGCTCTACAGCATCGCCCTGGAAGGCTGCGGCCAGCGCCAGGTCTACATGCTTGGCCCGGCCAACGGCGAGGCGGGCGAGCTGGACTTCGACCTGCATTACTGCGCCGATCGCGCCGAGCTGATTGTCTGCCTCAACCAGTGGCTGGCCCGCCACGACCCCGATGCGATCATCGGCTGGAACCTGGTGCAGTTCGACCTGCGCCTGCTGCACGAGCACGCCCAACGCCTCAATGTGCCGCTGTGCCTGGGCCGCGACGGCGCGCCGATGCACCTGCGCGAGCACGGCAGCCGCAGCCACTTCTTCGCCGAGGCCCCCGGCCGATTGCTGATCGACGGCATCGAGGCCTTGCGCTCGGCGACCTGGAGCTTCCCCTCGTTCAGCCTGGAGAGCGTCGCGCAGCAGTTGCTGGGCGAGGGCAAGGCCATCGATACACCGTACCAGCGCATGGACGAGATCAACCGCCGCTTCGCCGAGGACAAGCCGGCCCTGGCCCGCTACAACCTCAAGGACTGCGAACTGGTGACGCGGATCTTCGCCCATACCCGCATGCTGGACTTCCTCCTCGAACGCGCCTCGGTCACCGGCCTGGCCGTGGACCGCAGCGGCGGGTCGGTGGCCGCGTTCTGCCACCTGTACATCCCGTACATGCACCGCCTGGGCTATGTCGCGCCGAACCTCGTCGGCGGCGAGGGCGAGGCCAGCCCGGGCGGTTTCGTCATGGACTCACGGCCCGGGCTGTACGACTCGGTGCTGGTGCTTGACTACAAGAGCCTGTACCCCTCGATCATCCGCACCTTCCTGATCGACCCGGTGGGCCTGGTCGAGGGCCTGCGCCAGCCGGATGACGCGCACTCGGTGGAGGGCTTTCGCGGTGGCCGTTTCTCGCGCAGCCAGCATTGCCTGCCGGCCATCGTCGAGCGTGTCTGGCAGGGGCGCGAGGCGGCCAAGCGCGCAGGCAACGCGGCGCTTTCGCAGGCACTGAAGATCATCATGAACGCCTTCTACGGCGTGCTCGGCTCCAGTGGCTGCCGCTTCTTCGACCCGCGCCTGGCCTCGTCGATCACCATGCGCGGGCACCAGATCATGCGCCAGACCCGGGCGCTGATCGAGGCGCGGGGCTTTGATGTGATCTATGGCGACACCGACTCCACCTTCGTCTGGCTCAAGGACGCCCACGACGAGGACGCCGCAGCGCGCATTGGCCGCGAACTGGTGGCCGAGGTCAACCAGTGGTGGCAGCGGCACCTGGCCGACACCCTGGGCCTGGAAAGCGCCCTGGAGCTGCAGTACGAAATCCACTACCGGCGTTTTCTCATGCCGACCATCCGTGGTACCGACGAGGGCAGCAAGAAACGCTACGCCGGTCTGGTGCGCCGCGCCGATGGCAGCGAGGAGATGGTCTACAAGGGCCTGGAGTCGGTGCGCACCGACTGGTCGCCGCTGGCTCGCCAGTTTCAGCAGGAACTCTATGGCCGGGTGTTCCGGGGCCAGCCGTACCGGGACTACGTGCGCGGCTACGTCGAACGCACGCTGGCCGGTGAGCAGGATGAACTGCTGATCTACCGCAAGCGCTTGCGCAGGCCGTTGGCCGACTACCAGCGAAACGTCCCGCCGCATGTGCGTGCGGCAAGGTTGGCGGACGAGTACAACAGCCGTCTCGGGCGGCCCCTGCAGTACCAGCGCGGCGGCTGGATCAGCTACCTGATCACCACCGCCGGCCCGCAGCCGCTGGAGGACCTGCAGGCGCCGATCGACTACCAGCACTACCTCAGCCGCCAGCTGCAGCCGGTGGCGGATGCCATCCTGCCGTTCGTCAACGATGACTTCACCCGTCTGACTGATCGGCAACTGCTGCTGTTCTGAGTGGGTGGTAGCTATCTAATCATTGCTAGCGTCTCGCTTTGCCTAGCCTCGGGCCTCCACGCACTATGGAGGTCAGCATGCAGAGCAGTAACCAGCAGCCATCGGTTGCAGTCGATAGCCTGGCCGTGGCCCAGGCCTACCAGGACCAACTGATCGCCAAACGGCTGCTAGCCTGGGTCACGCGGTTGAGCGAGTCCGAGTTCACGCTGCTCGGTGATGCCCTGCGCAGGCTCCTGGACTGCGAGCAAAAGCTTTCGGCCGCGTTTGCCCGGATCAGGCATATCGATGTCTTCAGCAAGCCATTGCTGCAACAGGCGCTCCAAGCTCACGGCAATCTTGACCCCGCGGCTATGTACTTTCGGCGCTGGTATGTCTATGAGGCAAACACGGTCAGCTACCTGGCAGGTCGTGTGCTCGTTCCGGACAGCGACTACTACGATATGCCGGTGCTGGAGTCCGCGTTCTACAACTTCACTGAATCCGAGTGTTGGCAACAGCCTCGGCGCAATGCCGTGGTCGATGGCAAAGGCGTTCGTCAGCCGGGGCTGTCCGCGTTGACCCTGGCCAGACTGTGTCGAGCGCTAGACATGGGGCAGCAGTATCAGGATCACCTGGATTCGGTTCTGCTTGCAGGCACCGACGCATACAGTGTCAAGACACTGCTGGCGCAGTTCCTGCGCAGCAGCATGCTTGCCGACGCCTTGCAGGCCAAGGCGCAGGGAGGGCTGAGCGAGGCCGAGCTGCAATTGGTGATCGGGCTGTGTCGGGATGACAAGCTTGGCAGTCTGGAGGGTGCGCCGGTCCATGCCCGGCAACTGAAGATCTTCGGTTGCCCGGTGCAGCGTGTCGTTGTGCTGGATGTCATCGATGAGGGGTGGGTCTTCAATACCAGCAAGCGAGTGCTGGTGTACGTGCCGGGCGACCCACTGGGCGCCTGGAGCGTCAGTGACGATCTTGAGGAGTATGCGCGTCGCGTGCTGGGGCAGCGACTGCGCAAGGATGACTACCGTCGTTTCTTCAGCCGTTTCGTGCGCCGTCGTGACAGCCACCGGGTCTTTACGGCGGTCAGCGAGCGCCTGGATGACGTGGCGGGCTGGGCGACCCGCGATCTCGATGAGCAGACCACAGGCTACCGGCTGCCGCTGTTCGAGCATCTGGCGCAGGCCTGGATTGCACAGATCAAGGACGATGCCGCAATGATCGCCCCGCCCGTGGCGCAACTGGACCGTCAGGTGCAGGCCGAACACGACAGGCGCCTGCGCTCCGAAGGCTGGATGTTGCTGACCGTGGCCGGCCTGTTTGTGCCATTGCTTGGCGCGGCGGTGGCGGCGCTGATGGTCTACGAGTTGCTGCGCGAGTCCTTTCAAGCCATCGACGACTGGCGCAACGACGAGCGTGATGCCGCCCTCGAACACTGGCTGAACGTTGGCAAGGGCGTGGTGACGCTGGCGGCGACTGCCGCAACCGTCACCGTGGTTCGCCGCGGCTGGAGCAAAGTGGACCGTTTGGTCTTGGCGCGGCTGGACGATGGCAGTGAAAAGCTGTGGAACGGTGACCTGCAGCCCTACCGCGACGAAGGGCCGCCGAGCGACGCGGTCATCGACGAGCAGGGTATCCACCGGCATCGAGCGAGCCGCTGGGTCGAGATGCAGGGGCACTGGTATCGGGTCGGCCAGGACCGTGCTGGCCAGCCTTGGCGACTATTGCCTTATCGCGGACACCGCCCGCAGCTGCGTCACAACGATGCCGGGGCTTGGCGGCTCTGGCACGAGCAACCGGCCGAGTGGAGCGGTTCGCACATGATGTTTCGCCGGCTGGGCAGGCCGTTCAGTTCGCTCGATGAACAGCAGATCGACCAGGTCATGGCCATTCACGATTTGCAGGAAGATCACCTGCGGGCCTTGCATGTCTATGGCCGGCGCCCGGATGCGGCAGTGACCGATACGGCCAGCCGCATCCTGCTGGCCAGCCGCATCGGGGAACTGGCTCAGCAGTTGCGCAGTGGCGCGGCCGTCACCGACGCCACGTTGCTTCGGCGCGCACGCGGTCTGCCTGGGGCAAAGGGGCAGGACGGTCAGTCCCTGGCCGATGTGGTATGGCGTCAGCGCCGTGTCCTGCTGCAGCAATGGTATGACTCGGATTTTCCCGATACCGAAGCCAGTTCGATCCTGCGCGGCAGTTTCGCCAGTCTGCACCGTCTGGCGGCAGATGAAGTCTGGCGTACGGCCAGTGCCGATGACCAGGCTGCATTGTTGGATACGCGGCGGGTGCCGTTGTCCATGGCCCAGTCGGCCAGGCGCCAGGTCATGGGCATCCGTATGGCGCGCGTGTACGAGGCGCTGCTATTCGATACGCCGCAGACACTGGACCTCGGACGGGTCGTCCTGAATCTGCTCGGCCGATTGCAGGGGGCTGCGACCAGGCCCGGCTGGCGGCTGTACGATGGCGATGCAGACCAGCCGTTGGTGAGCATCGCGGGGCGTGGAACACCTTTCGATCTGATCCACCGCAATGGCGTGTTCAGCTGTCGTGTGGCAGGCGCTGAGCCCTTGGCGACCGAGGGCGAGCTTTTCGACATCCTGGGCAAAGCCTACGGTAATGAGCAGTGGGCCTCGCTGGGTCTTGACGAACCCCATGCGCCCGCATTGCGCGCACGACTGGCGGCGGATGCCGGCAGCCTGCGGACCCTGATCGCGACCTGGCTGGGCGCGGATCAGCCAAACGGTGCGTTTCTGGCCCCGTTGCCGCTTGGTGACGGCAGGGTAGGCTATCCGTTGAGCGGTGGCAGATTCTGGGCGACCATGGGTCAGCGCCCGCCGCGGGCCCTTCAGGCACGGCTGCGAGACCTCTATCCGGCGTTCAGCGACGAGCAGATCGGGCGATGGCTTCAAGGAGAGGACGCACAGGCGCGCCTGGACGCGTTGGAGCAACAATACAACGTACTGAACAACCACCTGAACCTGTGGGTTCGAGGTGCATTTCCCACATTCGAACTGTTGGCCCGGCGTGCCTTTCGCAAGGGTCTGATCGACTGCTGGCGCTGGTTGGTACCGGAACTGGAAGGCGGCCTGGCGGAGTCGCAACGCTACATGTTGTTCCAGGTCCGCAGTCGGCTGCAGCGCTTGCCGAGCATCCCGTCGTCCGTCAGCTTCCCCCATATCTCGATTCTCGGGCTGCATGACATGCGCCTGGAGTCGATTCCGGATGACTTTCTGCGGGCATTTCCCAATTTGCGCAGCCTGGAGATCACCCACTGTCGGCTCAGGCGCCTGCCCCTGCCGGAAACCCTCACTGGGCAGCTGGAGGTGCTCGACCTGTCGGGCAACCAGATCGCCCTGGATGAGGGGCAAACCCTGGTCCTGGCCAGCTGCCAGTCGCTGGTGTATCTCAACCTCTCGTTCAATCCACTGGGCAGGAGTTTTTCGGTCTTCGGCATGCCCAGGCTCAATGCCTTGCACCTTCAAGCCAGCCAGCTGGACACCTTTCCCTACGGCGTCATGGACAGCCCGGAGCTGCACACACTGGACCTCAGGGACAACGCGCTTTACGACTTGCCTGAGGATTTTCACCAGTCGAATCTGTGGCGGGTGGGCAGGGTGAACCTGCGTGGCAACCTGTTCGCCGCAGCGCCGGAGTCTTTGAGTCGATGGCATTGGCTGGAAGCCAGTCGCGTGCCTTACCGCCTGCGTTGGCTGGATGTCGTGCCGGTCGAAAGGCGTGACGAGATGTCTGCCCTGTGGACGCAACTGGAAACGGAACAGGGTTCTGCCGACTTTTTCAATACGCTGGCCGCGCTGACTTCATCGGGTAACTTCAAGTCGGCGCCATTGGCCAGGAACTTCGCGGTGCGCCTGTTGGACATGTTCGAATTCATGAGCCGAGACCCTGTGCTCAAGCGGGAGTTGTTCGACAACGCAGCCGTGACTGATTGCCAGGACAACGCAACGATTCGCTTCACAGACCTCGAACTGCGTGTACGGGTGTGGCGGGCGCGACACAGCGAACTGGCACGTCAGCCGGAACAGGCGCTGCTGCACCTGGGTGGGCAGCTCTGGCGGATGAACGTGCTGGATCAGTTCGCGGCTGAGCATGCGCTCAGGGCGGGCGCGAGCAGCGAGTCGATCGAGTTCGCGCTGGCCTATCGCATTGCGTTGCGCAGCAAGCTCGACCTGCCGATCCAGCAGGATGACATGCTCTATTTTGGCATTCCCAACCTCACTCCCTGGGACCTGCACAATGCCACGCATGCGGTCATCGCCGAGCAATCGGCGAACAACCTGGCCCAGTACCTGGCCAGGCAACCATACTGGCAGGACTACTTGCGGGCCAACTACGCCCGCAGGCTCAGGGTGCCATCAGGTATGCATGAAGAGCTTCAGCGGCTCATGGAACTTGGCGACAGGGACCAGGAGATCGCGCGCCTGCATATCGACAACCAGCAACGGGAGCATGAGGTGATGCTGCAGTTGACCCGCGAAGCCATGGGCCGGGCCAGGACAATATCGCTGGGCGCTTCATGAGCAAACTGGAATGCGTGAAGGTGGTAATTAGCTAGCGCCAGGCAAGCCGATGCGTCGGATAGGCTCCTATACCTTTGCGAGCCGGAGCAACGACATGGACAGCGCAGTCAAAAGGTCAGCAGGAAGCATTGATACGCTGGCCATGGAGCAGGCCTACCAGGACCAACTGATCGCCCGGCGCCTGCCGCCGTGGCTGAGTGGCCTGAACCCGGCACAGTTCGCCGTGCTGGGCGAGGCGCTCAAGACCAGCCTGCGCTGTCGTCAGGGATTGAGCATGGCGCTGACGCGGATCCAGGCTATCGACCAGTTTGCCAGGCCGCTGTTGCAGCAAGCGCTGGGCGACCGCCATGGTGTCGTCCAGCCCGTCGATGACTTGTCTTTTCGCCGACAGTATTTCCACTTTGCCAACGAACCTGGCCTGATTGCCGGCCGCTATCCACTTCAGGGGTCGAGTAACTACGAGATCCCTTTGCTCGAAGCGGCCCTGTGCAACTTCACGGCGCAAGAAGCTGGCGCCAACGGACAGCCGCGGCACAGTGCGGTGGTCGACGAAGCGGGGCAGGTCCTGTCTGGCGTGGACGCCAAGGGCTTTGCCAGCTTGTGTCGGACGCTCGACCTGGGCGCACAGTATCAACGCCATCTCGACGAAGTGCTGGGGTCGGATGTCGCCGGGCAGAACGTCAAGGTGCTGCTCAGGCAATCACAGCAAGCCAACCTGCTGATCGATGCCTGCAAGGCCAGGGTCGAAGGCGTGCTGAGTGATGCCGAACTGGCCTTGATCATTGGCCTCTATCACGATGGGAAACCGGGCACGCTTGCCGGTGCCCCGGTGATCGCCAAACAGATGAAAGCATTCGGTTGCGAGCTGCAGCAGATCGTCGTGCTGGATGTGATCGACAAGGGCTGGTTGCGCGATACCAGCAAGCGCGTGCTGGTGTACATCCCAGACGACCCCCACGGCCCCTGGAGTGCCCGTGACGACCTGGAGGACTTTGCCCGGCGAGTGCTGGGCAAGCGCCTGCGCAAGGTCGAATACCAGCGCTTCTTCGCACGCTTTGTGCGCAGGCGTGACTGCCAGGTGTTCTTCTCAAGTGTCCAGCAGCGTGTGGGTAATCTGGCCGACTGGGCAACCCGGGACCTCGACGAGCATATGCACGCCTACTCTGGCGCATTGTTCGAGCATCTGGCCAGCGCCCGTATCGCCCAGATCAAGGACGACGCCGCGATGATCGCGCCACCCGTGGCCCGGCTTGATCGGGCGTTGCAGGCCGAGCACGACAAGCGCCTGGCGGCCGAAGGCTGGACCTTGCTTGGCCTGGCCGGTTTGTTCATACCCCAGGTCGGTATCGCGTTGCTGGCGGTGATGGCCTGGGATCTGTTGAAGGAGACCTTCCAGGCCGTCGAGGACTGGCGCGAAGGCGACACCAATGCCGCCCTGGATCACCTGTTGACGGTAGGCAAGAGTACCGCGCTGGTTGGGGCGACGGTGGCCGGGGTGGTGGTGCTGCGTCGAGCCTGGAGCCTGGTGGACGAACTGCTGCCGGCACGGCTGGAGGATGGCAGCGAGAAACTGTGGAGCGGCGACCTCACGCCCTTTCGCAGTGACGCGCCGCCTGCCGCCGCGCAAGTGGACGAGCAGGGCGTCTATCAGTTGGGCAACCAGCGCTGGATCCGCATGGAGGGGCACTACTACCCGGTGCGTCTGCGGGCGAGTGACGAGCAATGGCAGTTGTGCCCGCACCAGGGCCACGGGCCATTGCTGCGCCATAACGACGCTGGCGCCTGGCGGCTGTGGAGCGAGTCGCCGAGCGAGTGGGATAACCGACACAGGATGTTTCGCCGGTTGGGCGGTGCGTTCGAGCGCCTGGACGATGCGCAGGTAGACCAGGCCATGGCGATCCATGGGATGGATGCCGGACAACTGCGAGGTTTGCACGTGTATGGCAGGGCAGCGCAGGCGGAGTTGACCGATACGGTGGCGCGCATGGAGCTGGCCGAGCGGATCCGGGAGGTGACAACTCAACTGCGTGCAGGCGCCCAGGTGGTTGACCTGGCGGTGCTGGAAAAGGCCAGAGGCCTGCCGGGAGCCGGGGAGATGAGCGACCAGGCGTTGGCCGGGCAACTGTGGCACGACCGCCGGATCGTGTTCCGACAGCTGTACGATGAGCAGAATGTCGATACCGAGTCCACCCAGCTTTTGCGACGGGACTTCGCCAGCCTGCATCGGCCGGCCGCGCAGACCTTGCTGCGCGAGGCCAGCGACAGCGACCGGCAACGGCTGCTCGATGAGCGCCGGGTACCAGTGGCAATGGCCCTGGCGGCCAGCACCCGGGTTCGGCGCATTCGCCTGGCCAGGGTGCTGGAGGCGTTGACCTTCGATACCCCGCAGAACCTCGATCTGGCCAGGGTGGTCCTGGCGCTGCTCGAAAAGATGCCTGGCGCGGCCACCGCACCGGCCTGGCGGCTTTACGATGGCGCCGCCAGCGAGCCATTGCTCAGCACCTCGGGCACGGGGCGAGAGCTGCAACTGGTGCATCGCACCGGTGTCTTCCAGCTTGCCGACCACGACGGCGCGGCCATCGACCAGCCGGGTGAGCTGTTCGCGGTGCTGGCACAGGGTTACGACGCTGGTCAGCGGGCGGCGATGGGTATTGCTGAGCCGTTCGCCGAGTCCCTGCAGGCGGCGCTGGCCCGGCAGGCGTTGCAGCAACGTCAGTCCGTCGCGAGCGTACTGGGCCTGGATCGCGCACCGGTTTCGTTCATGGCCCCGCAACGGCTCGAGGACGGTCGCCTCGGTTATCCACTCAGCGGCTGGCGCCGCTGGTTGGGCATCAGCAACAACCGGCCGCGCGCATTGACGGCCAGACTGCGCGATCTGTATCCGGCGTACAGCGATACCCAGCTCCAGCAATGGCTCGAACAATTGCAGCAGAGCGGCCGGGATGCCGATACCACGCTGGGTGAACTGGAACAGCAGCATGCCCTGCTGCAGGAGACACTGACCACCTGGAAGCGCAAAGCGTTCGCTACGAGCGAATGGGAGGCGCGACGCGACCTGGGGCGCGGGTTGATGGACTGCTGGCGGTTCCTGGTTCCCGAGCAGGCCAATGGTGCGCTGCCGACCGGAGGCTACCTGCTGACCCAGACCCGCAGCCGCCTGCGGCAACTGCCGAGCCTACCTGCCCAGGTCAGTTTTCCCCATGTGTCGAGCCTGGCGCTGAGGGCCATGCGGCTGCGTGAGGTCCCGGACGCGTTCCTGCGGGCCTTCCCCAACTTGCGCACACTGGAGATTACCCACTGCAAGCTGCAGCAGTTGCCGTCAGCGCTCAACGAGCAGCTTGAAGTGCTCGACCTGTCCGGCAACCGCATCACCCTGGATGCCGAGCAAGAACGGATCCTGGCCAACTGCAGGGCGCTGATCTACCTGAACCTGTCGCACAACCCGCTGCGCAGGTCGTTTTCCGTCCGTGGCATGCCGCGCCTGAATGCCTTGTTGCTCAGCCGCACCGAGGCGACCGCCTTGCCCGACGGCGCACTGCAGGCCCCGCGCCTGCATACCCTGGACCTCAGTGACAACGGCATCGAGGTACTGCCCGAGGGCTTGCATCAGTCACCCCTGTGGCGCGAGGGCAGGGTAAGGTTGTTCGGCAATCTGCTGGCCGCGAATGCGGACGCGGTGAACACCTGGCACCCTGTCTCTCAGACCCGGGTGCCCTATCAGTTGCGCTGGCTCGACCTGGTAGGCGGGGACGTGCGCGATGACATGGCCGCGGTCTGGGTTCAGCTGGAGAGTGAGGTGAATTCCGCGGAATTCTTCAACCTGCTGGCCGAACTCACCGACTCCGCTGACTTTCACAGCGAGTTTGGCGCCCGCTACCTGGGCGCCCGGCTGTTGCGCATGCTGCAAGCGATGCAGGAGAGCCCGGCGTTGCGCGAGGAACTGTTCGCCAATTCGGCGGTGACCCGCTGCGAAGACAGCGCGACGTTCCGCTTCAGCGATCTGGAGGTACGCCTGAAGGTCTGGCAGGCCGAGCAGGGCACGCTGCCGGGCCAGCGCGAACAGGCCCTGCTGCACCTGGGCGGCCAGCTCTGGCGCCTGCAGCGACTCGACGAACTGGCCTGGACCCACGCCGAACTCATGCCCACCGCGGGCGTGGAGTCACTGGAGGTGGCGCTGGCCTATCGGATCGACCTGCGCGACGAGCTGGACCTGCCGGTCGAGCTCAGCAACATGCTCTACCGTGGCGTGGCCAACCTCAAACCGGCAGACCTCGCCTGGGCGCGCAACTGGATCCGGGCGGCGCAGACCGAGAATGCGATCAGCGAGTGGATGGTGGGCCTGCGTTTCTGGCGGCAATACCTGGAAACGACCTTTGCCGAACGCCTGCGGGTTCCCCAGGCCGACCACGACACCCTGGACGACCTGCTGGCCCTGGATGCCCCGGAGGAGGCAATTGACCGTCTGCATGCACGGTTCCTGCGGCGCGAGCACGACACCCTGGTGGCGCTGACCCGCGAGGCGCTGGCCAGGAACGCGCTTAGCTGGCAGGTGCCGCTGCATTGACGGGCCTCACGGGCGCGGGCATTGAACTATGCTCAGCTCAGCCGTAGACGGTTTCCGGGAGGCAACGGCCAGTCAGGATGGATCCGGTAATGGCAAGTTACCTTTAGCCCAAGCACCGGTCTATCCGGGTGGTTTAGGCTCCCGCGTCGGATCTTTCTCCCTGATCCGCAGTCTTTGGTTTTATCGAGAGAATAAGGAGATGCCCATGCTCGTCCGGTTACTGACCCTCGCCACCTTGCTCGCCGTAGCAGGCCCCTTGTATGCCGCCGACAGCGACGCGCCCCTGGCCAAGGAACTGGGCAAGGCCAGGCCACTGGTGGTCATTGCCCCGAGTTCGGCCGACCCGACCCTGCGCGGCCTGGAAGAGGCGCTGAAAGATCCCGCCACCCAGGCCGGATTCAAGGAGCGTGGCCTGGTGTTGTACAGCGTGGCCCAGATGATGGGTAAGCGTGAGGACAAGAACCTCGAGCAGCAGACCACCATGGCCCTGATCCGCGAGCTCAAGCTGGGCGCGAGCAAGGGCACCAAGGTGATCCTGGTGGGCAGGGACGGCGAGCGCCATATGCTCAAGGACGACGACAGCGGCGCGAAGCTCGACCCGCAGGTGATCTTCAAGGCGGTCGACGAACTGCCGGCCAGCGAGAAGGCGGTCATCGCTCCCGAGCCCGTCGCCGCCGCGCCCGCCGAGCCCAAGGCAAAGGACAGCAAGGCCAAGCCTGCGAAGCCCGCCAAACCTGCCGCACCACCCAAGCCGCTGGAGGACTGACACCTCTGCCACGGCCCTCTGCGTGATCAGGGGGCCGTTCGTGTATCTCTGTGTATCTGTGCCTCGCCGCGACCCACTGGCATACAAAACATCGCCTGCCTCGATACATCCGCGACACACCGCTGCGGCTCAATGGCTCCACTTTCCAACCACAGTGGAGCGACACCATGAAAACGACCCGTCAAACCCTCGGCCTGCTCGGCGCCACCCTGCTCGGCGGCATGGTCCTGGGCAACAGTGCCTTTGCCGTAGAACCCCTGGCCCAGGGCTACCAGCTGGCCGCCGCCAAGACCCCGGGCGAAGGCAAGTGCGGCGAGGGCAAGTGCGGTGCCGGCGGCAAGGCCACGCAGAGCGAAGGCAAATGCGGTGAAGGCAAGTGTGGCGCCAGCGCCAAGGCCGGAGCCGAGGGCAAGTGCGGTGAGGGCAAGTGTGGCGACGCCTCGTTCGCCCGCACCGACAGCAACCACGACGGCAAGGTCTCCCGCGAAGAGTTCCTGGCCGTGGCCAAGGACCGCGCGGCTGACTTTGACAAGATCGACCGCAACCACGACGGCTTCATTTCCGAGCAGGAGGCCCACGATCACCTGGCAGCGATCTACAAGGCCAACGGCAAGGCCATGCCTGATGGGCTGTTCAGCCACCTGACCGGCAAGTCCTGAAGCCTGTCGCGGGGCCAGCCCGCTCCCACGCATGACATTGTGGGAGCGGGCTGGCCCCGCGATGCCGTTCAACGCCCCACGGAGCCCTCCGATCATGCCCCAACCCCAATTGCACACCGGCCTCGGCCTGCGCCGTGGCCTGCTGTCCGACCTGCTGACGATGGAGGCGGATGCGGTGGACTTTCTCGAGTGCGCCCCGGAAAACTGGATCGGCGTCGGCGGCGCCTTCGGCCAGGGCCTGGCGCGCCTGGCGGAACGCTTTCCCATCGCCTGCCATGGCCTGTCGTTGTCACTGGGCGGTACCGCGCCGCTGGACCGCAGGTTCCTCGAGCGCACCCGACAGTTCCTCGACCGCCACCAGGTGCGGATGTACAGCGAGCACCTGAGCTATTGCAGCGACGACGGCCATCTCTACGACCTGATGCCGATTCCCTTCACCGAAGAGGCCGTCCACCATGTGTCCGCACGCATCCGCCAGGTCCAGGACGTACTTGGCCGGCGCATCGCCGTGGAGAACATCAGCTATTACGCCGCGCCGTACCAGGCGATGCCCGAACTGGACTTCGTCCGCGCCGTGCTTGACGAGGCCGACTGCGACCTGCTGCTGGATGTGAACAATGTCTTCGTCAATGCTTGCAACCACCGCTACGACGCACGGGCCTTCCTCGCCGGCCTGCCTCGCGAGCGGGTAGTGAGCATGCATGTGGCCGGTCATTACGACGAGGCACCGGACCTGAAAGTCGATACCCACGGCGCGCCGGTCAAGGAGGATGTCTGGGCGTTGTTCGCCGACGCCTGCCGACGCTTCGGGGCGCAGCCCACCGTGCTCGAGCGCGACTTCAATTACCCGCCGCTGGCCGAACTGCTGGCTGAAACGGCGCGGATCCGCAGCCTGCAACGTGCCCACGGAGCGCCAGGCCATGACTGAGACCCTGCGCACCCAGCAGTTCACCCTGGCGCGCCACCTGCGCGACCCGGCCGCCAACCCGCCGCCGCCCGGCATTGAGGCACGGCGCCTGAAGGTCTATCGCGAGCTGTTCTACGGCGCCATCGAAGGACTGCTGGCCGGCAGCTTTCCGGTGCTGCGCCGGACCCTGGGCGATCAGCGCTGGCATGCGCGGGTGCGTGATTTCTACGCCCATTACCGCAGCCAGACACCACTGTTCACCGAAGTCGCCGAGGCATTCCTCGACTACCTGCAGGGTATCGAGCCCGATACGCCCTGGCAGCTGGAACTGGCGCACCATGAATGGATCGAGGCGCAGCTGTACCTGAGCGATGCCGAGGATCCGCCGCACGACCCGGGCGGCGACTTGCTCGAAGGCGAGCCGCTGCTGTCATGCGTGGCGCGGGTACTGGCCTACCGTTGGCCGGTGGAACGCATCGGCCCGGACCACCAGCCGAGCGAAGCGCCGGAGCAGCCTACCCTGTTGCTGGTCTACCGCGACGCCGACCTGCAGGTACGTTTCGCCCGCCTGGCGCCGCTGGCCTGGCAGCTGCTGATGGGCCTGCCCGGCACCGGCCGCGAGCGTTTGCGCGCGCTGGGCGATCAGCATCTGCAGCAGGGGTTGCACCTGCTGCATCAATTGCGCGAGCAGGGCATCATTGTCGGGACCGTGCAGCGCGCGGTGCCGTAAAAACAGAAGGGGCGCCATCTGGCGCCCCTTCGTCGTGCAGCTTAGGCTTCAGCGTCCCACGGACGATCGCCTTTTTCATCCTTGACGCGGGTCGGCAGGCCCATCACGTCCAGCGCCTTGAGGAACGGCTCGGCCGGCAGCTCCTCGACGTTGACCATGCGCCCGGCGTCCCACTCGCCACGGGCGACCAGCAGCGCGGCGGCCACCGGCGGCACGCCGGCGGTGTAGGAGATGCCCTGGCTGTCAGTCTCGGCGTAGGCTTCTTCGTGATCAGCCACGTTGTAGATGAACACTTCGCGCGGCTGGCCATCCTTGGTGCCCTTGACCAGGTCACCGATACAGGTCTTGCCGGTGTAGCCCGGGGCCAGCGAGGCCGGATCCGGCAGCACGGCCTTGACCACTTTCAGCGGCACCACTTCCAGGCCTTCGGCGGTCTTGACCGGTTGCTCGGAAAGCAGGCCGAGGTTCTTCAGCACGGTGAACACGTTGATGTAGTGCTCGCCGAAGCTCATCCAGAAACGTACGTTTGGCACGTTCAGGTTCTTCGAGATCGAGTGCACCTCGTCGTGGCCGGTCAGGTACAGGTTCTGCGAACCCACCACCGGCAGGTCGTCGGTACGCTTGACTTCGAACATGGTGTTGCTGGTCCACTGGCTGTTCTGCCAGCTCCACACCTGCCCGGTGAACTCGCGGAAGTTGATTTCCGGGTCGAAGTTGGTGGCGAAGTACTTGCCGTGGGAACCGGCATTGACGTCGAGGATGTCGATCGAATCAATGCGGTCGAAATACTGCTGCTGCGCGAGTTTCGCGTAGCTGTTCACCACACCCGGGTCGAAGCCGACACCGAGAATGGCGGTAATGTTCTTCTGCTGGCATTCCTCGAGGTGTTTCCACTCGTAGTTGCCATACCAGGGCGGGGTTTCGCAGATCTTGCCCGGTTCTTCGTGAATCGCGGTGTCAAGATAAGCGACACCGGTATCGATGCAGGCGCGCAGCACCGACATGTTGAGGAAGGCGGAACCAACGTTGATCACGATCTGCGATTCGGTCTCGCGGATCAGTGCCTTGGTCGCCTCGACATCGAGGGCGTTGAGCGAGAAGGCCTGGATGTCGGCGGGTACCTTGAGGCTACCCTTGGCCTTGACGCTGTCGATGATGGCCTGGCATTTGGAGATGTTCCGTGACGCAATCGCAATACGACCCAGTTCGTCGTTATGCTGTGCGCACTTGTGGGCCACCACCTTGGCGACACCTCCTGCACCAATGATAAGAACGTTCTTCTTCAATTCAGCTTCTCTCCTTCATGAAAGCCTGTCTTACGACAGGCTCGAAACGTAGTCGTCGAACCCAAACTCGCGCACCACCTCGACGCTGCCGTCGAGCTGCTTGACCGCGATGGACGGCATTTTCAGACCGTTGAACCAGTTTTTCTTGACCATGGTGTAACCGGCGGTGTCGACGAACGACAGGCGGTCACCGATCTGCAGCGGCTTGTCGAACTGATACTCGCCGAAGATATCGCCGGCCAGGCACGACTTGCCGCAGACCATGTAGGTGTGTGCGCCGTCGTTGGGCGCCATCTTGGCGTTGAGGCGATAGATCAGCAGGTCGAGCAGGTGCGCCTCGATCGAGCTGTCGACCACGGCCAGGTGCTTGCCGTTGTACAGGGTGTCGAGCACGGTCACTTCCAGCGAGGCGCTGTTGGTGATGGCCGCTTCGCCCGGCTCCAGGTAGACCTGCACGCCATATTTTTCCGAGAAGGCTTTCAGGCGCGCGCAGAACGCGTCCACCGCGTAGTCTTCGCCGGTGAAATGGATGCCGCCACCGAGGCTGACCCACTCCACCTTGTGCAGGAGGTGGCCGAAGCGCTCCTCGATGTGCGTGAGCATCTTGTCGAACAGGCCGAAGTCGCCGTTCTCGCAGTTGTTGTGGAACATGAAGCCGGAGATCTTCTCGATCACCTTCTCGATCTTTTCCGGGTCCCACTCGCCCAGGCGGCTGAATGGGCGCGCAGGGTCGGCCAGCAGGTAGTCGGAGCTGCTCACCTGCGGGTTGACGCGCAGGCCGCGCACCTTGCCCTCGGATTGCTCGGAAAAGCGCTCGAGCTGGCCGATGGAGTTGAAGATGATCTTGTCGCAGTTCTCGAGCATCTCTTCGACTTCATCGTCGGCCCAGGCCACGCTGTAGGCGTGGGTCTCGCCGGCGAATTTCTGGCGGCCGAGCTTGAGCTCGTACAGCGAGGAGGAAGTGGTGCCGTCCATGTACTGCTGCATCAGGTCGAACACCGACCAGGTGGCGAAGCACTTGAGGGCGAGCAGGGCCTTGGCCCCGGACTGCTGGCGCACATAGGCAATCTTTTCCATGTTGCCCAGCAGTTTCTGTTTATCGATGAGGTAGTACGGCGTCTTGATCATTTAAAGGCCCCCGGCCAGGCCGGCCAAAAAAAGGACACGCATTGTGCCTTCACTTGCCGCGCTACGAAAGGGCGCGAGACGCATTTCGTCCGAGTTGCGCTGCTCTTCGTTGGCGAAGCGCCATCAGGCCCGCGGCTGTGCCGTCCCTGGTGCCGGACCGGTCCGCGCCGCAATGGCCGACCGACAGCCTTTTCCTGCTGGGGCAACAGCAAGTTGAACAAACGAATGTGACTATCGTAATCGGCTGTTCCCGGGCGCAGCGAGAATCCGATGAGCGCGGGAAGAGAGCGATCATTCAATGCTTTGCAGGTAAGATAGGCGTTATATTTTTATTGATATAGCGATCAAGCGATCCTGCCCAATGGCCATGGTTCCGGGCGCAGGCTGCGCAGCAGCAGGTTGGCCTGGGCCTGGGTGGATGCGTGGGTTGGCTTGATCTGCCCCGAGCTGCCGGGAGCCATGCCGAAGCGGAAGGTCGCCAGCGACGTGGACCAGAGGAACAGCAGCAGATGCTCTGGCGCGGTCCGCACGATCAGCCCGCGGTCCATCCACTGCGCCAGGCATGCCAGGGTCTGCCGGGCACTCTGCTGCAGCAGCTCGGCGCGCTCGCCTGGCAGTTGCCGGGCGCCATGCAGCATTTCCTTGAGCCATACCCGCACGGCACCGGGATGACGCCGCGCCACTTCGGCCTTGGCCTTGAAGTAGCGGGGCAGGGCCTGCTCGGGGTGAGCGTCCGGCACCAGGCTGCGCGCGGCGCGTAGCAGCGGCTCCATCACCAGGTCGAGCACGGCTGCGTAAAGCAGGCGCTTGTTGCGAAAGTAATAGAACACATTGGCCCGGGGCAGGCCGGCGCGGGCGGCGATATCATCGACCCGGGCGGCGGCGAAGCCGTGGTGGGCGAACTCTTCGCTGGCGGCAGCAAGGATCAGTTGCAGGTTGCGGTCACGGATACTGGGCATGGCAAACATGTACTTCTGAATCGATATGTTCAAAAGTATATAGCGGTGGCGTGCTCGCCGAAGCAGCACGGATTCCTGTGCGCAGATCACCCAGCCCTTCGGGCTACGCTGTCGCGCAGGGAACTGTTATCCCTGTGGGAGCGGGTTCACCCGCGAACACCGGCGAAGCCGGTGCCATACACCGCATCGCGGGGCAAGCCCGCTCCCACGCTACCCAGTCAAATCAAAGAATTATGTTTTGTTCCATGAGAGCGGGCTTGCCCTGGATCAAAAATTAGGTTTTGTTCCAGCAGAACGGGTCTGTGTCGAATCAGCAGGTCGCTCGCCAGGCGCGGATCTGCTCCAGCGTGGCGGTGGCGCCGCCGCAGACGATCACCAGCACATTGCCGTAGGCCGCCATGGCCTCGGGGTGTTCGAGCAGGGCCAGCGCGGCGCCGCAGGCCGGCTCCACCAGCAGGCGATGGTCGCGCAGCAGCCGCTCGCAGGCGTCGAGGGCTTCGCGGTCACTGACCAGGTGGCTGAGCACCGGCTGCTGGCGGGTGCAGGCCAGCGCCTGCTCGGCGACCCGCTTGGCGCCCAGCGAAGTGGCCACCGAGGCGATGCGCGGCAGTTCCACGGTATGCCCGGCGGCCATGGCGGCGTGCAGCGACGCCGCGCCGTCGGTCTCCACCGCCAGTACCGGTACGTCGTGCCAGCCGTTGCGCTGCAAGCCCTCGACCACCCCGCAGAGCAGGCCGCCGCCGCCAACCGAAAGCACCACCGCGTCGGGCTTGAAGCCTGCTGCGGCGACTTCGTCGATCATGCTGGCGTGGCCGGTCCACAGCAGCGGATCGTCGAACGGGTGGATGAAGGCGTCGTCCGCGCCGACCAGGGTCTGGGCGTGCTCATTGGCTTCCTGCCAGGAACTGCCGCGCACGACCACGCTGGCGTCTTCCAGGCGTAGCAGTTCCGTGGCCCGCTCGGTGGTGGTCTCGGGCACCACCACGGTCACCGGCACACCGAGCTTGCGCCCGGCATAGGCCACCGCCAGGCCGGCGTTGCCGCCGGACGACGAGACGAAATGCCGGGCACCGCGGGCATGGTGGACCTCGCAGGCGTGGCCGACGCCGCGCAGCTTGAACGAGCCGCACGGTTGCAGGGCTTCGAGCTTGAGCCACACCGGGCGGCCGGCGCTCAGGGACAGCGGGCGGGATTCGATCAGTGGGGTAGGAATGTGCAGCGGCATGATGGGCTCCGGGATTCAGTCGCGGGCAGCCGTGGCGGGTTCGCCGCGCAGCTGCTCCAGGTAGTTGTAGATGGTATAGCGGGTCACGCCGAGGGCCTCGGCGGCTTTCTCCACGCCACCCTTGACGATGAACAGGCCGCGCTCCTGCATGATGCGCACGGCCTCGACCTTGGCCTGTTTGTTCATCCGCCCCTGGCCGCTGCGTTGCAGCGCATCCTGGATGATCCCGGCCATCAGCGCGGTCATGTCGGCCGCCTCGTCGGTCACCGCCAGTGTGGCGCCCAGTGGCTGGAAGTGCTGGAGAAAGGCCATGACGGCATCCAGGCCGGTGACATCGGTGTTCACGCACAGGCTGGCGAAGGGCTGGCCGTCGCGATCACGGAAGATCGCCGTGGCGCTGCGCAGGCTGCGACCCTTGAGGGTGGTGGGGTAGTCGGGCAGCACCACTGGCGCGCAACCTTGTTGGTCGGCCGAGGCCTGCATCAGCGCCTTGAAGCCCTGGTCCTGCTCGGGGGCGGCGAGAATCGGACTGCCGACCCGGCGGCCGGAGAGATGGCCGTTGACGATCGCCACCACCGAGCGCTCCGGGTGCTCGAGGTCGTGCAGGAGGATTTCGACGTTGCGTGGGACGACACTGCCCAGGGCCTGCAGGGTGGCCTTGAGGATGGTCAGGGTGAGCTGGCGTTCTTCGAGGAGGATCATGGCGTCATGCAAATATCAACATAAAGTTGATATTTGCATGATTTGTTGAGTTTTACCAGCGTGCTCGTTGATCACGCCCCCTCAAGTCTTGCGCGATCCTTGTAGGAGCGGCCTTGTGCCGCGAAAGGGGCGCACAGCGACCCCGGCGATCTTTGCCTGATCACTGAGCCTGGGGCTGCTACGCAGCCCTTTCGCGGCACAAGGCCGCTCCTACAGGATGTGGCCGGTACTTCAGCCTTGTGGGTCCGCCAGCTTGGGCGTGCGCGGCGGGATCATGCGGCGCGAGCCAGTCGACTCGAAGGCGGCAGCAAATTTCAACAGATTGTTGTCACTGTAGGCCTTGCCGGCAAAGGTCAGGCCCACCGGCATGCCGATATCGGCCATCACGCCCATCGGCACGGTCACGGTCGGTACGCCCAGGTGACGGATCGCCAGGTTGCCGTTGGCCACCCAGATGCCGTTGCTCCAGGCGATATCCGCCGATGCGGGGTTCACATCGGCGTCCGCCGGGCCGACGTCGGCCACGGTGGGGAACAGCACCGCATCCAGGCCCTGGGCGTCCATCCAGTCTTCCAGGTCGAGCTTGCGGGTGGCTTCCAGGCCGCGCAGGCCATCGGGCACGCTGGCGATCTGGTCCCAGGTCTTCAGGCCGCGCTTGGCCATGTTGACGTATTCGTCCATGCCGGCGGCCAGGTCGTCCTCACGGTTGGGCAGGGTGCCCGGGTCGTGGGGGAAGATCCGCGGGCCGTCGACATCGGCCAGGCGGTTGAGCTTGGGATCGTCGTTGGCGCGCAGGAAGTCGTCGAAGGCCCAGCCGGACAGCTCCCACAGTTCGTCATGGAGGAATTCCTTGCTGACGATGCCGCGGGTGAACACGGTCGGCGCGCCCGGGCGGTCGCCCTCGCAGTTGGACACCAGCGGGAAGTCGGTCTCGACCACTTCGGCACCGGCCGCTTCCAGCGCCTGGCGGGCTTGCTTCCACAAGTCGATCACGCTGGCGCGGGTGTTGATGCGCTGGCCGGTCGGGCCGCCGATGCCGGGCTTCTGCGAGGTACCGGCTTCGCTGTCGGCGTTGATGTACATGCGTGGCACGGCGAAGCGCTTGCCCTTGAGCGACTCGGCGCCCACGGCGAGGTCCAGGTACGACTGCGGGCGCACGCTGGAGGCGGCCGGGATCGGCACCCAGGGCTGCAGACGCCACAGGTCGCCGCGGCTGTCGGCGTCGTCGGCCACCACCACGTCGAGGATTTCCAGCAGGTCGGCCATGGTCCGGGCGTAGGGCACGACCACGTCCATGGTCGGCGTCAGCGGCCAGTTGCCGCGCACCGAGATCACCCCGCGCGACGGGGTGTAGGCGCACAGGCCGTTGTTCGAGGCCGGGCCACGGCCACTGGACCAGGTTTCCTCGGCCAGGCCGAAGGCGCTGTAGCTGGCAGCGGTGGCGGTGCCGGCGCCGTTGGACGAGCCGGAGGCGAAGGGCGCGGTCAGGTAGGCGGCGTTGTACGGGCTCTCGGCGCGGCCGTAGACGCCGCGCTGCATACCGCCGTTGGCCATGGGCGGCATGTTGGTCTTGCCCAGGCAGATGGCGCCGCCGGCGCGCAGGCGCTCGACGGTGAAGGCGTCACGCTGGGCGACCAGGTCCTTGAACGCCGGGCTGCCGGAGGCGGCGGTCAGGCCTTTGACCAGGTAGCTGTCCTTGGCGGTGTAGGGAATGCCGTCCAGCGGGCCGAGGGTTTCGCCACGGGCGCGGCGGGCATCGGAGGCTTCGGCCTCCTTGAGCGCGTCAGGGTTGCGCACAACCACGGCATTGAGTGCGGTGGCGGTGTCCTTGCCATCGTAGGCGTCGATGCGCGCCAGGTAGGCCTTGACCAGTTCGACGGCGGTCGTGCGGCCGGACTCGAGCGCGTCGCGCAGCTCGGCAATGGAAACCTCGGTTACCTCGATCATGCTGTCACCACAGTTGTGCAGGTGGAAAAATCATGGCGCGAGTGTAGCAAGAAGGTCCCGATGGGCGCAGGCATGCAGTGGCGAAATGCTTCGTTGCAGCGCGGCATTCAGGCGCTTGCGGGGCAGGGCTGAATAACCGGGGAGCGGCGAACCGCCGCTCCCCCGTTATCGATGGGCTTTGCTGATTACAGCAACTTGCGCTGTACCGCCTCGTCCAGGGTGCTGCGGGCCAGTTCGCGGACCACGTCGCGGGTATCGGCCTGGAACGGCAGGCCGACGATCAATATCAGCTGCATCCAGGTGCGCACCGACTCGCTCTTGCTGACACGGCCGATTTCCTTGCCGTCCTTGTCCTTGAACACGGTCTCCAGGGTGAAGGTGTTCTTGGCGGTCGACGGCACGATGAAGAAGGTGAAGCCGGTGATGAACGCCGAGGCCACGACGAACTGCTCATGGTTGGTCAGGGTCGATTCGGCGTACAGGTCGGCCGTGCCTTTCTGCGTGGTCACCTGGGTGAAGCGTCCGGACTCCTGGTAAGTCTCGGTGAGGGTCTTTTCCCACATCTGCGCCTGGGCGCCGGCGGCGGCGGTGGCCGGGTTGTTGTTGGCCTTGAAGAGCGACGTGCTGCGCAGGTAGGCACTTGGCTTGACCGCCTCGACGCTGGCCTTGGGCGGCCAGGTGCCGACCGGGGGCAGGTCGCCGGTGGAGTAGGAGACGCAGCCGCCGAGCAGCAGTGCGCCGAGCAGCAGCAGGTGTTTGAAGCCGTTCATGGGGTGATCCCTTCTTTCAACGTTTGGCCAGTTGCACGGTGGCGGTGTCCATCAGTTCGGTCACCAGCTGGTTGAGCTGTTTCGAGCCCATGGTCGGTGCCCAGTATTCGCGGCCATACAGGCCGACATTGCGCTCGAGCTTGACCTGGTCCTTGGCCCTGGCCAGCTCGCTGCCGTTGCGGTCGACGATGACCAGGTCGCCGGCGACATCGAAACTGTCGACATAGATCGGGCCATTGACCCAGATCCACAGCGTCAGCGTCAGCAGGGCGCCGGGGAAGTAGCCCGGGTGCGGGGCGCGACGGCCCTTGAGGGAGGTCATGTCGAACTTCAGCAGCACGTCCTGCTCGTCGAGGCGAGTGGGGTACTCGCTGATGGCCTTGAAGTAGCCGCCTTTTTCCACGTACTGGCCAAGCTGGCTGGTCAGCGAGCGGCTGATGGTGGTGCGCGTGGCTTCGTCGATGCCGGGGGCGGACACCACCACGTCGGCAATCTGCGCGGTGCGTGGGCTGGTGACCGAGGCAGGGTGTGGCGGGGTGCCGACGGGGCCGGTGACGTTATAGGAAATGCAACCGGTCATGGACAGCAGAGCCGCCAGGGTGGCGGCTCGCAGCAGTGTGTTCAACGTGGGACTTCCTTGCACAGGTGTGAAATCTGAGCAGGATGACGGCCGCGTTGCAGGGAACTTTAGGATGCGATGCCATTAAATTGATATCGCCCTGGGAGCAGGGCCGGCAATCGACCCCGTTCGATATCAGGCAAGGTCCGCCGCCGAATGGCGTTCCGCCACCTGGCTGGCTTCCTCGCCCCAGGTCCGATTGACCCGGGTGCCGCGTTGTACGGCCGGGCGCTGGGCGATGGTTTCGGCCCAGCGCTGTACGTTCGGGTATTCGTGCACCGCGAGGAACTCCGCCGCGCCGTACAGGTTGCCACGCACCAGCTGGCCATACCAGGGCCACACGGCGATGTCGGCGATGCTGTACTCGGGGCCGCCCAGGTAGGCACTTTCGCCCAGGCGGCGGTCGAGGACGTCGAGCTGGCGCTTGGCTTCCATGGTGAAGCGGTTGATGGCGTACTCGAACTTTTCCGGCGCGTAGACGTAGAAGTGGCCGAAACCTCCGCCCAGGTAAGGCGCCGAGCCCATCTGCCAGAACAGCCAGTTGAGGGTTTCGGTGCGCGTGGCGATGTCCTTGGGCAGGAAGGCGCCGAACTTTTCCGCGAGGTACAGCAGGATCGAACCGGACTCGAACACCCGCACCGGCGGTTCGACGCCGCAGTCGAGCAGGGCGGGGATCTTCGAGTTGGGATTGACCTGCACGAAGCCGCTGGCGAACTGGTCGCCCTCGCCGATGCGGATCAGCCAGGCGTCGTATTCGGCGCCGCCGTGGCCGAGGGCCAGCAGTTCTTCCAGGAGGATGGTGACCTTGACGCCATTGGGCGTGGCCAGGGAGTACAGCTGCAGCGGGTGCTTGCCGGTGGGCAGCGGCTTGTCGTGGGTGGGCCCGGCCACCGGACGGTTGATGCTGGCGAACTGGCCGCCGGAGGGCGCCTCGAAGGTCCAGACCTTGGGCGGAACGTAGGGCTTGCTCATGGGGAATCTCCAGTATGGCGCTATGCAGGTGGACTGCTTTCTATGCCATGGATTCGCCAATAGTCACAAGCGCGACATGCTCTGTGTAGGAGCGGCCTTGTGCCGCGAAAGGGGCGCGAAGCGGCCCCGGGGTTTCAGCGTTGATGCATCAATCGCCGGGGCTGCCATGCAGCCCTTTCGCGGCACAAGGCCGCTCCTACATGGTCCGTGCAGGGGCTGCGGGCTGGGGCGCGGGCTTTTTCGCAGGTTTCAGCCGCGACACCCCGAACAACACCAGTACCAGCCCGGCCACCTGGTACAGCGAGACCGCCTCGCTGAGGATCAGCCAAGACGCCAGCATGGTCAGCACCGGCCCCAGGTTGCCCACCGCCGCCGTGTGCGTGGGGCCCATGCGCTGGATCGCCAGGGCCACCCAGTAGATCGGCAGCACCGTGGAGAACAACGCCATCAGCGCCGCGTTGAGCCACACCGCGCTCGGCAGCTGCAGCAACGGCGCGACATCCGCCACCAGCAGGTAGTGGGCCAGCACCATCAGCGACGAGGCGCTGCCGCACAGGCCGGCCAGGCGCATCGAGTTCATGCGCTTGAGCATCATCCCGGTACCGGAGTAGTACAGGGCATAGGTCACCGCGCTGGCGAATACCCACAACGAGCCGACCAGCACCTGGTTGCCGCCGCCCGCGCTGCCGATGTCATGCACGAAGGCGATGCCCAGCCCCAGGTAGCACAGGCCCATGGCCGCCAGCGTGCGCAAGGTGGGGCGTTCGCGTTGGACGACGGCCTGGATCACCAGCACCAGGGTCGGGTAGGTGAACAGGATCAAGCGCTCGAGGCCGGCGCTGATGAACTGCAATCCATAGAAGTCGAACAGGCTGGCCAGGTAGTAGCCGAACAGGCCGAGCAGGGCGACCCGCAGGCCATCGCCGGCGCTCAGCGGCGCTCCGCCCTGGCCGCGGCTGGCCCACACCAGCCAGGCGAACAGCGGCAGCGACAAGGCCATGCGCAGCGCCAGCAGGCTGATGGCGTCCACGGGGCCGGCGAGCTTGACGAAGATGGCCTTGAAGCTGAAACCCAGGGCCGCGAGCACGGCATACAGGCTGCCGTTGGCGAGGGCGCGGTGGAGCGGGGCGGGCAGGTGGGTCATGACAGGTCCGTGACGGCAAAGGGGCGTGGCTTATTCTGCGCAGAACGCAGGCAGGCTAGAATCGCTTTTTCTCGAACATGGCGTTCTGATTTGGAGAAGCCTCGATGCACTTCGATCTCGTGGACCTGCGCCTGCTCGCGGCCATTGCCGCGACCGGTAGCCTGAGCAAGGCGGCGGCGACCTTTCCGGTGGCGGTGTCGGCCGCCAGCACCCGGCTGCGCCTGTTCGAGGCGCGCTGTGGCCTGACCCTGTTCCTGCGCAAGGCCGACGGCATGCAGCTGACCCCCGCCGGGCGCCTGGTGCTGGAGTCGGCGCGCGGCGTGCTGGGCGAGGCGCAGAAGCTGCACGACACCCTAGGCGAGCTGGCCGGCCAGCGGCGCATTACCCTGCACCTGGCGGCCTCCACGGTGACCAACAGCACCTTGCTGCCGGCGGTGCTCGGGCCGTTCCTGGCCGACTACCCGGAGGTGGACCTGCAACTGGTCGAGCACAAGAGCATCGATGTGCTGCGGGTGGTGCTGGCCGGTGAGTGCGAGATCGGCGTGTACGACGGCAACCTGGTCAATGATGGCCTGGTGTCGCTGCCGTTTCGCACCGAGCGGCTGGTGCTGCTGGTGCCGCTCGATCACCCGTTGGCCGGGCGTGGCCAGCTGCGCCTGGCGGACGCCCTGGGTTTTCCCTTCGTCTGTCTGCCGGCCGAGCGCGCCATGCAGCGTTTCGTCGAGGAGCTGGCGATGAACCTGGCCATGCCGCTGAAGGTGCGGGTACGCGCCCCCAGCTTCGAAGCCATCGCCCAGCTGGTGGCCCAGCACGCCGGCATCGCCATGCTGCCCGAGACCGCCGCGGTACGCGCCGAACAGGAACTGGCGGTGCGCCGGGTGGCGCTGGAGGAGCGCTGGGCGACCCTGGAACTGCGCATCTGCTTTCGTGGCTGGGAGGCGCTGAGCTCCCATGGGCGGCAGCTGGTGAGCTTCCTTTCCGGGCAATAGCGCGGACGGATGTGTTGCGCGTCGAAATGCCATCATTTGGATATCAAATGTACCTGTGCAAACGCTGTCGAGCACATACAATCAGCGCTCTGAACGGTAAATCACAGGCCACTCCCACCCATGGCGTTCGACGCTTCCACCCTGCTGACCCTCTCCATTGCCCTGGCCGCGGTCGCCGCCTTGTACCTGGCCGTGGAATGGATCAGTGTGCGCGAGTCTTCCTTGCTGTGCTGGAGCGCCAGCTTCGCCACCATCAGCGTCGGCTCCTCGCTTGCCCTGCTGCGCGGCAGTGGTTATCTGTTCATCGGCATCTGGTTCGCCAATGGCATGCTGGTCGCCGCCCACTGGCTGTTTTTACTGGGGGTTTCGCGCTTCACCGAGGCGCGCCTGTCACGGGCCTGCTACCTGGCGCCGCTGCTCTGGCTCGGCCTGTTGCTGCTGCCGCAATGGCCGCTGTGGTCGAAGACTTTCCTGGTGGTCAACTCGCTGCTGGTCGCCAGCTTCACCCTGTACGCCAGTGCATTGCTGCGCCCGCACGGCAAGTCCCTCAGCGTGGGGGCGGTCCAGCTGCGCTACATCCTGCTGCTGCATGGCCTGTTCTACCTGGCCAAGACCTTGCCGGCGCTGCTGCCGGGGACGCTGATCGACCTCACGGCGTTCCGCGGGCAGATCATCCAGGCGTCGCTGGTGGAGGGTGCCATGGCGATCATGCTGATCGCCCTGTCGATGACCGGCACTGTGCGCTACCGCCGCGAGGAGCGCATCGAGCGCCTGGCCGCGCGCGATCCGCTGACCGCGCTGTACAACCGTCGCGCCCTGGAGGTGCGGGCGGCGAACTTGCTGAAGGAGGTCTCGCCGCAACGTCCGGGTGCTCTGTTGCTGATCGACATCGACCACTTCAAGCTGGTCAACGACCTGCACGGGCATGCCGCCGGCGACCGCCTGCTGGTGGCCTTGAGCGAAATGATCCGGGCGTTGCTGCCGGAGCGGGCGATCGCCGCGCGCCTCGGTGGTGACGAGTTCGTCATCCTGCTGGGTGATGCGTCGCGCCAGGCCATTGAACAGCTGGCCGATACCTTGCGCCGGCAGTTCCAGGCCACGGCCGAGCAATTGTTCCGCACCCCCGAAGCGGTGACCCTGAGCATCGGCGCCAACCTGTTCGACCGGCCACCGGCCAGCCTGGCGGCCCTGATCGAGCAGGGCGACGTGCTGCTGTACGCCTCCAAGCGCGGCGGGCGCAACAGCCTGCAGCTGGTGGACGGGCTGCGCGGCTGAGCTACTTGTTGTTGATGCATTGCGACTGCACCGAATAGCGCACGGTGCGCAGGGTGCCCTGGCTGTCCTCGAAGGTCATCAGCCGGGGCACCACCTCGCAGGTGCGCGGGTCGCCCGACTGGCGCACGAGGCGGGCGACGTCGAGCTTCATGCCATAGCGATAGTCGACGATCTCCGGCATCGGCTTGGCGCGTTGCGCCGCGTAGGCCGCCACGGCCTGCTGGTGGTCTTCAAGCAGCTGCTCGTTGTCCAGCCTGGAAAAGCCCGTGGCCTGGGCCGAAAGGGAAAGCGCCAGCAGGGCGGCGATCAGGGTCGGTCGTAGCATGGTGCGTGTCTCCGAAAGGTTCGTTTCGCAGTCCACGCTAGCGACGGGCAGCCGACAGCGGCATGACGCCCGAGTTACAGATATGAAAGGTGGCCGGGGATGCCGATCCCACGGCCGCGAATGACACGATTGTAATCCCCCCATCACCTTCCCGTTATCCGCCAGCGGCGAGCATCAGGCTCGGCCAACGGGGCTGGGTGCGCACGCATCTGGCCAGACCAGGGACGCTCCAGCGCCAAGGCCCGACAACAAGAACAGCCGCAATCGAAGGAGCAACGGATGACAAGCAATCCAACACTTTCCCTGGCCGCCCTGGTGGCGCTGGCCGGCTTCGGCCCGGCAGCCTGGGCCGCGCAAGAGCAGCAGGAAGGGTTCATCGAGGGCAGCCGCCTGAGCGTGCTCAACCGCAATTACTATTTCAACCGTGACCATCGCGACGGTCGCGCGCCCACCTACAACCCCGGCAAGGCCAGCGACAACGGCTACTCCGAAGCCTGGGCCCACGCCATCATCACCCGCTTCGAATCCGGTTTCACCCAGGGCACGGTGGGCGTCGGCGTGGATGCCTTCGCCATGCTCGGGCTCAAGCTCGACACCGGTGGCGGGCGCAACGGCGGGCGCAGTTCGTTCGACGTGCTGCCGGTGGACCGTGATGGCCAGGCCCGCGACGAATACAGCAAGGTCGGCGGCGCGGCCAAGGTGCGCCTGTTCGACACCGTGCTGCGGGTGGGCGATGTGTTCCCGGTCAACCCGGTGGTCGCTGCCGGCGACTCGCGGCTGCTGCCGGAAAGCTTTCGCGGGGTGACCCTGGAGAACACCAGCCTGCAAGGCTTGACGCTGCAGGCCGGGCGCCTGCACGCCATGAGCCAGCCGGTGTCCAGCGACCTGCGCGAGAACTTCGTGACCTTCTACGGCGGCCCGGTGGACTCGCCATGGATCGCCTACGGCGGCGGCGACTACGCGATCAACGAAAACGTCAGCGTGAGCCTGTTCGGCAGCCGCCTGAAGGACGTGTGGAACCAGTACTACGCCGGCACCAGCGTGACCTGGCCGTTGTCCGATGACCTGGCGCTGATCGGCGGGTTCAATTTCTACAATGCCAAGGATGAAGGGCGTCAGCGCCTGGGACAGTTCGACAACGACATCTGGAGCGCCAAGCTCGGCGTGCGCTACGGCGCCCACACCGTCGCGCTGACCCACCAGCGCAACAACGGCGACGACGATTTCGACTACCTGCGCCAGTCCGACTCGATCTTCCTCGACAACTCCATCCAGTACAGCGACTTCAACTCGCCGAAGGAGCGTTCGTGGATGCTGCGCTACGACCTGAACATGGCCGCCTACGGGGTGCCGGGGCTGTCGTTCATGACCCGCTATGGCCGTGGCAGCGACGCCGACTACAGCCACGCCAACGCCTACTACATGCGCCGCGATGACAACGGCGACCCGCTCACCGACCAGAAGCGCTGGGAGCGCGACATCGAGGTCAAGTACGTGGTGCAGACCGGCGCGGCCAAGGACCTGTCGCTGCGCGTGCGCCAGGCCACCACCCGGGCCACGGCCTTTGAATCGGACCTGGACGAGGTGCGGGTGATCGTCGAGTACCCCCTGTCGATCCTCTGAGCATTTCCCGAATTCACCTTGAGAAGCCCACGTGCTCCTTTGGTTACAGGTGAATGTCTTGACGCCTCCAATGAGGCGTCTTTTTTTTGCCCCCGATTTCGCCCCCCCACCTGTAGGAGCGGGCTTGTCCCGCGATCACGGGCAACGCCCGTGCCAAGCAGTAGCGATGCCTCGCTTGCCCTCGCCATGGGCCCTATCCAATCGAAGGCCCCACCCCGCGACAAGTTGTCTGCTTGACTTGCAGAGGTACCCTACGATCGTCAACTTGACTTCGCAGTCAGTTTTTGTGATCGTGCGCGCCCTCCCAGTTTCTCAAGCACCAGAAAAAGCATGGGCAGCCCAAGAGCTACCCAGAGGATCAACCATGTCCAACCGTGATATTTCCCGGCGTTCGTTCCTGCAAGGCGGGCTGATCGCCGGTGTCGGCGTGACCCTGGCGCCGCTCGGCAGCCAGGCCTTCGCCGCCCTGATGGAAAACAAGGTCACCACCTCGCCGCAGAAGTGGATGAACCACGACGGCAAGGCGCGTTTTCGTAACGACGCGCTGTCCAAGGTCTGTGGCAACAAGGTGTTCGCCCGCGACATCCGCGCCAAGGACATGCCCGGCTGGCCGCAGCAGCAGGGCCACGCCATGCTGCTCAAGGCCACCAAGGCCGACCGCATCTACGCAGGCCATGACCTGTCGCTGCTGGGCGCCGAGCTGCAGCCGGACCGTATCGTCACCGCCGACGACCTGAAGAAGGACGGCATCGCCTGGCCCGAAGCCCATTCGCCGGACCCGCTGCTGCCGCCGGGCCAGGTGCCGATGTTCATCGGCCACCCGGTGGCGATCCTGATCTGGAACGACTTCGAGCGTTTCCGCAAGGCCAAGCTCAAGCTGCAGTTCAACGACCAGGCAATCCGCTATGGCGCCCAGGCGCCGCTGTACCAGCGCGACCCCTACGGCAGCTTCCGTTTCGTGCGCGTGGGCGGCAAGACGCCGTTCGACGAGGACGAATACTCGAGCCTGAAGAACACCATGCTGTTCCCCACCATCCTGGCGCGCAAGCCGGTATGGACCGCCGAGCCCAAGCAGCACGGCACCCTCACCGAGCAGGGGATGTTCTACGCCCAGCGCATCGACGAGCAGCTCAAGCAGCCGCCGGAAGACTGGTTGCTGTTCGACGAACGCTACAAGACCCCGTCGATCGAGCCCGCGGCCCTCGAGCCGGACAACGGCAACGGCTGGTTCGACCCGGCCACCGGCACCCTGCATTTCGTCGTGGCCACCCAGTGCCCGTTCGAAGTGGCGCAGGAATGCGTGCACATGATCAAGCCGTCGCGCTTCGGCCTGAAGCACCTGAACATGCACCCGGGCTACACCGTCGGCTACGGCTCCAAGGACAACAACATCTTCGTGTTCTACGCCGCCGTCGCCGCCCTGTACGGCGCGGGCGTGCCGATCCGCCTGGCCAACGACCGCTATGAGCAGTTCCAGAGTGGCATCAAGCGCCACCCGTTCGACATCCGCTACCAGCTGGCCGTCGACAAGAAGGACATGAGCTTCAAGATTTTCCGCGCCGACATGAGCGTCGACGGCGGCGGGCGCATCAACTACAGCCCGTCGGTGGCCGCCGTGGGCGCCACCGCGGCGCAGTCGATCTACTATATGCCGCAGAACGACCTGTCGGTGACCGCCTACCATTCCCGTGGCGTCGAGGCAGGCTCCATGCGCGGCTACGGCACCCTGCAGAGCATGGCCGCCACCGAGATGATGGTCGACGAGATCGCCGACCGCCTGGGCGTTGACGCCATCGAGCTGCGCCGCAAGAACGCGCTCAAGTCGGGCATGAAGAACACCCAGGGCGCGGTGCCCGCCGGTGCCCTGCGCCTGCACGAGATCCTCGACAAGGCCGCCGCGCACGACTGGTGGAAGAACCGCCAGGCGCGCAAGCAGGCCGAAGACGCCAAGGACCACGACAACTGGTACGGCGTGGGCTTTGCCATCACCCAGAAAGACTTCGGCACCGGCTCCGAGGCGCCGATGGCGGCAGTCGAGTTCACCGCTGACGGCCGTATCAGCCTGCGCCATATCGGCACCGAACTGGGCACCGGTATGTCCACCTCCCAGGCCCTGGTGGTCAGCGACTTCCTCGGCCGTGTCGCCGACGAGGTCATGACCGCCCAGACCGAATGGCCGGAGCTGGCGCTGACCACCAGCGGCAACCCCTACCTGATCAGCCAGGCCGAGCAGGACGCCGCGCTGCGCAACCCGCGCTGGGTCGGCAAGCTGGCTTCGCCGTCGTCGGCGACCAACTCGGCGTTCTACTTCAGCCACGCCACCCGCGAAGCGGCCCGCGTGCTGTTCAACCACGGCCTGTGGCCGGCGGCCATGGCCCTGTGGAGCCAGGGCCCGTATGGCGGTCAGGCCAACCCGCTGGTGGTGCGCCGCGAGAACGCGGTGTGGGTCAACGGTGAGCTGACCGGCAACGGCCTGGCGCCGATCCCGTTCGCCACGCTGGCCAAGAAAGCCCATGAGATGGGCCTGGTCACCGGTGTCAGCGTGCACGGTTTCAACCGCTGGAGCTGGGCCGAGGCCGACTACGTCATCGACGGCGTGCGCGAGCGCCTGCCGCTCGATGCCGTGGCGGTAAAGTACGGCGACGGCGCGGTGAACGCGAAGAAGGCGCAGATGAACAGCGCCGGCTTCCACCTGCTTGACCGGCAGAACGCCGAGTACCCGGCCACCCAGCTGAACAACGCCATGGTCACCTACTACAGCCCGGTGGCGACCATCGTCGAGGTCAAGGTCAACAAGGGCAGCGGCGAGGTGACGGTGCTCAACCACCACAGCTGGGTCGAGTGCGGCCGGGTGCTGGTGCCGGAGCTGGTCAAGGGCCAGCTCGAGGGCGGTATCGCCATGGGCATCGGCCATGCGCTGCTGGAAGAAATGCCGCTGTACGAGGGTGGCCCGGGCGAGGGCGACTGGAACTTCAACCGTTACCGCCTGCCGATGGCCAAACATGTGGCGGTGTGGAAGCAGACTTCGGAGATCCTGCCGCCGCTGTCGCCGACCGACCCGTCCAAGGGCATCGCCGAAGTGGTGATGATCCCGGTGGTCGGCGCCATCGGCAACGCCGTGGCCCATGCCATCGGCAAGCGCGTGCGCGACCTGCCCATCACCCCCGCCCGAGTCAAGGAGGCCCTCAATGGCTGACCGCAAGCTGCAACTGACCCTCAACGGTCAACCTGTCGTCACCGAAGTGGTCCCCGATGACCTGGCGATGATCGACTTCCTGCACGAATACCAGAACCTCACCGGCTCGCGTCTTGGCTGCGGCCAGGGCATCTGCCATGCCTGCGTGGTGATCGTCGACAATCCCGACGGCACCAGCGAGGAAGTGCGCACCTGCATCACCGGCGCGCATTACTTCGAGGGCAAGAAAGTCCGCACCATCGAAGGCCACGCCAAGCTCGACGAAGCCGGCAACCCCGGCGAGCTGAACCCGATCCAGCAGAAGTTCGTCGACCGCTTCGCCTTCCAGTGCAGCTACTGCGCGCCGGGCTTCGTCAACGCCGCCACGGTGCTGGTGGAAAAGGCCCAGCGCAAGCCGCTGAAGCAGAGTGAGCTGGAGGGCGCCATCGAGGCCAGCCTCGGCCACCATGTGTGCCGCTGCACCGGCTACGTGCGTTACTACGAGGCGACCCGCGAAGTGCTGGGTGACCTCGGCCTGGTCAAGGAGGGTTGAGCATGACGCGCGTTCTGAGCAGCCTGGCCCTGGCCATCGGCGCACTGGTCACCTTCAACGCCCAGGCGGCGGACGAGGCCTTGATCAAGCGCGGCGAATACCTCGCCCGCGCCGCCGACTGCATGGCCTGCCACACCGCCGAAGGCGGCGCCCCGTATGCAGGCGGCCTGCCGATCCATTCGCCGTTCGGCACCATCTACGGCACCAACATCACCCCGGACAAGCAGTACGGTATCGGCAACTACAGCAGCGACGAGTTCTTCGCCGCCCTCACCGAGGGCAAGCGCAAGGACGGCGCCAACCTTTACCCGGCCATGCCGTACACCTCGTACCACCTGGTCAAGCGCGAGGACTCCGACGCCATCCATGCCTACCTGATGAGCGTGGCGCCGATCAACCGTCCGGCCCCGGAAACCAGCCTGAGTTTCCCGTTCAACGTACGCACCGGCCTGATCGGCTGGAACCTGCTGTATGGCAAGAGCGTGCAGTTGGAGGAGGGCAAGGGCAATAGCGAGGCGTGGAAGCGCGGCCAGTACATGGTCGAGGTGCTCGGCCACTGCGGCGAATGCCACACCCCGCGCAATCCGATTGGCGCGCTGCAGCAGGACAAGCGCCTGACCGGCGGCTTGCTGCTGGGCTACCTGGCACCAAGCCTGCTGGCCCAGGACCTGGCCGACCGCGGCTGGAACCAGGCGGACCTGGCGACCTTCCTCAAGCACGGGGTCAGCGCCCAGGGCAGCATGTTCAACGAGATGTACCCGGTGGTGCACCACAGCACCCAGCATCTGCAGGACAGCGACCTGGCGGCCATGGCCACCTACCTGCTCGGCGACCAGCCGCCGGCGGCCAAGGTGGTGCAGGCGGTCGCCCACGAAACCATGGGCGAGAGCGCCAAGCGCGGCCGCCAGCAGTACCTCAACGTCTGCGCCGGCTGCCACGGTGTCGAGGGCGAGGGCAAGCCGCACATCGCCGTGGCCATGCGCGGTAACACCGTGCTGCGCCAGGCCGACTCGCGCAACCTGGTCAAGGCCATCGTCGACGGCATCCGCGAGCAGCAGTTCACCGGTTTTGAGCGCATGCAGCCGATGCCGGGCTTCGCCGACAAGCTCGACGACCGGCAGCTGACCGATATGGTCAACTACCTGCGCGAAGCCTGGGGCGGCCTGCCGGGCGACCTGACCACCCAGCAGCTGGCCCAGCTGAAGGCGGACTGACCCGTGCAGCATCTCGACCTGCAGGTGGTGCGCCAGGCGGCGCAGTGGTCGCGTGACGGCTTGCGCGTGTGGCTGTGCACGGTGCTCTGCACCTACGGCTCGGCGCCGCGCGCGCCGGGCTCGCTGTTGGCGGTCAACGACCAGGGGCACTGGGTCGGCTCGCTGTCCGGCGGCTGCGTCGAGGAGGACTTCCTCGAACGCGTCGCCGCCGACGAGTTCGCCGCTGCCGTCGCCGTGGTGCGCTATGGCGACGGCAGCGACACCCGCGGCAACATCCGCCTGCCCTGCGGTGGCATCCTCGATGTGCTGGTGGAGAACCTGCCGGGCGACTGCGCGACCCAGGCACACCTGGGTGAGCTGGAGGCGGCCTTGCTGGGCCGTCGCCGGCTGCTGCGCGAGGTCGACCTGCGCACGGGCGAACGTCGCGTATTGGATGACCACAGCCAGGGGCCACGGGTGGAGCAGGGCGGCGAGTTCGTGCGCTTGCGCGTCGGCGCCGCCCAACGCCTGTTGCTGGCCGGCTACTCGAGCGTCGCGCACTTCTGCGCCGAGTTCGGCAAGGGCCTGGGCTTCGAGGTGGTGCTGTGCGACCCTCGCGACGAGGTGATGGACAACGTGGTGCTCGACGGGATAGAAATCCGTCGGGAACTGCCCTCGCTGTTCATCGCCAACGGTGGCTGCCACCGCGACACGGCGGTGGTGGCGCTCACCCACGACCCGAAGATCGACGACCTGGCCATGCTCGAAGCGGTACATACCGAAGCCTTCTACATCGGCGTGATGGGCTCGCGCGCCACCTCGGAAAAGCGCCGTGAACGCCTGCGCCGTATCGGCGGGCTCGACGATGCCGAGATGGCGCGCATCCATGCCCCCATCGGCCTCAACCTGGGCAGCAAGACGCCGGCGGAGATCGCCCTGGCGGTGCTCGCCGATATCCTCCGTACCCGCAGCGGCATCGCCCGCGAGGCTTTGTGAGCGTCGTCGCGTTGGTATTGGCGGCCGGCCAGGGTTCGCGCTTCGGCGCGGACAAGCGCCGGGCCGCGCTGGGCGATGGTCGCAGCCTGTTGCAGCATAGCGTCGAGCGCGCCCTGGCGGCGTTCGACGAGGTGCGCGTGGTGCTGCGCGCTGGCGAACGGGGCGAGGATCTGGGGTTGCCGGCGGGCTGCCGAATTGTCCATAGCCTCGAGGCCGGACTGGGCATGGGCCATAGCCTGGCGGCGGGCGCCGCTTCGCTGGGCGACAGCGAGGCGCAGGCGGTCGCCATCCTGTTGGGGGACATGCCGTGGATTCTGCCCGCAACCTTCCGGCGGTTGATCGCAAGCGCTGGCCCTGCGGTCATCGTGGTGCCGCGTCATCTGGGGCAGAATGGGCATCCGGTGCTGTTTGGGCGCAACTACTGGCCTGAACTCGCACTGATGGCCGGCGATGAGGGCGCGCGTTCGGTGCTGCAACGGCATCGGCAACAGTTGCAGGTGGTCGAGGTAGACGACGCAGGTGTATTGCGCGACGTCGATACACCCGCTGCGCTCGACTAGACTGCCCTGAGCCATTTTGCGGTCCCGGTGTAGGAGCGGCCTTGTGCCGCGAAAGGGGCGCGAAGCGGCCCCAGGCTCCGAGTCACCATCAATATCGCTGGGGCTGCTGCCGCAGCCCTTTCGCGGCACAAGGCCGCTCCTACACCGGGACTTTGTACCGATGCCACGGACAGCCATTGAGGGAAAACCCTCATTGCCGCTCATCCGGTGGCCTCCTAGCATGGATCCGGTCAACCCCCAGGCACAGGAGCACAGCCATGACCAACAGCAACGACGACAAACGCCCGACCCCCGATCCGGCCGAGGACAACGCCTTCTTCCCCTCGCCGTACTCCCTCAGCCAGTTCACCTCGACCAAGTCTGACCTCAGCGGCGCCGACTACCCCGACGCCTACAAGGGCGGACGCTGGAAAATCCTCTTGATCGGCGCCGACGAGCGCTACCTGCTCACCGACAACGGCACGCTGTTTTCCACCGGCAACCATCCGGTGGAAACCCTGCTGCCCATGTACCACCTGGACAAGGCCGGCTTCGCCTTCGATGTCGCGACCTTGTCGGGCAACCCGGTCAAGTTCGAATACTGGGCCATGCCGCGCGAGGACCAGCAGGTGCTCGGCCTGTTCGAGCGCTACAAGCCAGCCTTCAAGCAGCCGCGCAGGCTCGCCGAGGTGATCGACAGTGCCCTGGGTGACGACTCCGATTACATTGGCGTATTCATTCCCGGCGGTCACGGCGCTTTGATCGGCCTGCCGGAAAGCAAAGAAGTCGCCCAGGTGTTGAAATGGGCGGCGGATCACGACAAGTTCGTTATCACCCTGTGCCACGGTCCGGCGGCGCTGCTGGCTGGCGGCAAACTGTTCGATGGCTACAAGATCTGCGCCTTCCCCGATGAGCTGGATGCCAAGACCCCGGACATCGGCTACATGCCCGGTCACCTGACCTGGAAGTTCGGCGAGCGTCTGCAGGCGCAGGGCGTCGAGATCGTCAACGAGGGTATCTCCGGCGCCGTCCACCAGGACCGTCGGTTGCTCACCGGCGACAGCCCGCTGGCCGGCAACGCCTTGGGCAAGCTGGCTGCCGCGGCGTTGCTCAAGGCGGCCAACGGCGGGTGAGCGGCATGCCGTTCGACGAGGTGGTACAGGCGGTCCGGCAGATCGAGCAGGCTACCGCCCTGACGACGATCCAGACGGCCGTGCGCAACGTCGCCCGGCCGCTGGGCTATGACCGCTTTGTGTTGTTCAGCGCCAGCGCTGCGCGGGATGAAGTGGTCGAGCGCATCCACTGGGTGGAAGGGGACTGGTTCGGTGATGGCCAGGTGGTCGATGCCCGGACCTACGTGCGCCATTGCCCGGTGACGCGGCACCTGCTGGCGGCGCGTGAGCCTTTCTTCTGGAGCAAGCAGCCGAGCGACGAAGGCGAACGCTACCGTGTGGTTCGGGTGCCTGGCGGGCCGGGTATCCATGGCCTGCAAGTGCCGGTGTTCGGCCCGGCGGGCCTGGAGGGAGCGATGAGCCTGGGCGGTGTGCGCATCGACGCTTCGGCGCCGGCGCGCCTGGCCCTGAGCCTGCTGGCCAACGCCGCGTTCCTCGGTGCACGGCGGCTGCTGGAGGCACCGCCCGGCGAGGGTCAGCTGTCGGCGCGTGAGCGCCAGGTGCTGGCCTGGACCGCCGCCGGGCAGCGCCAGGCGGATATCGCCGCCACCCTGGGCCTGTCGGTGCGCACCGTGGAAAACCATCTTCGCGCCGCCCGCCGGCGCCTGGGGGTGAGCACCACCGCCCAGGCGATCAGGATCGCCCTGGGCAGCGGCGCGCTCGACTGACTCAGCCGTTGTGCGCAACCGTCAACACCACCTTGCCGATATGCCGGCCAGACTCCATCAGGGCATGGGCCTGGCTGGCCGCCGCCAGCGGGAAGGTCGCGTGAACCAATGGCTTGACCGAACCGCTGCGCACATGAGGCCAGGCCTTGGCCAGCAGGTCCGTGAGAATCGCTGCCTTGTCGTCGGCACTGCGCGCGCGCAGCGTCGAGCCGATATGGGTCAGGCGCTTGGTCAGCAGGGGGAACAGGTCGACCTCGGTGGCCGGGCCCTTGACCACGCCGATCTGCACGATGCGTCCGTCCATGGCCGCGGCCTTGAAATTGCGGGCCACATAGTCACCGGCGATGATGTCGACGATCACGTCCACGCCCTTGCCCTCGGTGTGCAGCATGACCTGTTCGACGAAGTCCTCGCGGGTGTAGTCGATGGCCACGTCGGCGCCCAGTTCCAGGCTGGCGGCCTGTTGCCCGGCGCCATTGACCGTGGTGAGGATCTTCGCCGCGCCCAAGGCACGGGCCAGCTGCGTGGCGGTGGTGCCGATGCCGGAGGCGCCGCCGTGGATCAGCACGCTTTCACCGGCCTTGAAGCCGCCACGCTGGAACAGGTTGACCCAGACGGTCATGAACGTTTCTGGCAAGGCCGCGCCCTCGACCATCGACAGGTTGTCCGGCAGGTGCGCGGTGGTGCGCTCGTCGGCCACGGCGTACTCGGCGTAGCCGCCGCCCTGGACCAGGGCGATCACCGCGTCGCCCACGGCAAAGTGGCGGACCTGCTCGCCGGTGGCCACGACCTTGCCGGCGATCTCCAGCCCCGGAATGTCCGGCGCGCCGGCGGGCGGGTCGTACAGGCCCTTGCGCTGCAGCAGGTCGGGGCCGTTGACGCCGGCGGCATGGACCTGGATCAGCACCTCCCGGGGGCCTGGTCGAGGCGTGGCATGGGTGGTGGCCTGCAGGACCTCGGGGCCCCCAGGTTGGGTAATATCGATGGCGGTCATGTGAGTGGGGATGTGACGCATGAAAACCTCTGTCATTCTGAGGAAAGGCCGCTTTGGCCCGGTGCGTCACAGGGTATGAAACCCACGCTGCGCGGTCGCGCGGCGATTTTGCGATGCACCTTTGCAGATTTTCTTCAGGTGAGATTTGTGTCGCGGTACCTGCCCTGTGGGAGCGGGTTTGCCCGCGAATACGTTGGTGAACCCACTACTGTTTTCGCGGGTAAACCCGCTCCCACAGGCTCTCGTTACCCGACGAATGATGGAGTGAGCGAATGAACTGGGATGACGCCCGCATGCTGCTGGCCTTGAGCCGAGAACTGACCCTGCGCCGCGCCGCCCGGGTACTGCGCGTCGACCAGGCCACCGTGGGCCGGCGGGTGGCGGCGCTGGAGGCCGACCTTGGCGCGACCCTGTTCCTGCGTACGCCCGCCGGCTACCAGCTCACCGCCACCGGTGAAGTGGCCGTGGAAATGGCGCAGAAGATGGAGCAGGCTGCCCTGGAGTTGGCCCGTCGCACCCGGGGCAGCGATAACGAACAGGCCGGCGAGGTGCGCATCGCCACCACCGATTCCCTGGCGCTGGAGTTCGTCATCCCGGCGCTGCGCCGGTTGCACGACGATCACCCCGAGGTGCGCATCGTGCTCAGCGGCAGCTCGGAGATTGTCAACCTGTCGCAACGCGAAACCGACATTGCCATCCGCAACCAGCGCCCGGACAACCCCGACCTGGTGCTGCGCAAGCTGGCCAGCTGGCAGATGGGGCTGTTCGCCTCGGCGGACTATCTGGCGCGTCGCGGCATGCCGCAGGAGGGCAGTTTTGCCGGCCATGACCTGGTGGTGTACGAGCCGTACTGGCGTGATCGCGGGGTACCGACCCTGGTGGACGTGCCCATGGGCGAGGGCAGGGTGGTGATGGCGGCCAATGCCAGCATGATGCTGCGCCGGGGCATTGCCGAAGGGTTGGGCCTGGGCGAGATCCCCGTGGCGTTGGGGCAGCGCGACGGCCTGCTGCGGGTCTGGCCGCAGCGCGCGCGCAGCCAGCCCTACGAGGTGTGGATGGTCACCCATCGCGACCTGCGCCACACGGCGCGGGTGCGGGCAGTGATCGACCAGCTGGTGCAGGCGTTTGCCGATTGAGGACGCTGTGCGGTGCGAATACCTTCAGTTGGCGGGCAGCTTCAGCGGATGCAAGGCGCGGAAACCCTGGGCCTCTTCAACCAGCCAGTCATGCACTGCACGCGCTCCCGGCTGGCTCAGTCCGCCCGGCGGATACAGCAGCACATAGCGCTTGTGGTTGGCGATCGGCACCCCGAACGGCACGATCAGCGCGCCGCGCTCCAGCTCGTCGTTGAGCAGGGTGCGCCGGGCGATGGCCACGCCGACGCCGGCGATGGCGGCCTCGATGGTCAGGTGGTTGCGGTTGAAGGTGTGCCCGCGGCGCACGTCCAGCCCGCCGGCGCCGATGCCGTCGAGGTAGAACTCCCATTCGGCGTACTCCGAGCTGCCGCGCCAGGCGGTGATGTCGTGCAGCAGCGGGTAGTGGGCCAGGTCCGCCGGCCCGTGCAGCGGCGGGCGGCCACGCAGCAGGGCCGGCGAGCAGACCGGAAAGATCTGCTCGTCCAGCAGCGGGGTGGAGAGCATGCCCGGGTAGCTGCCGTCGTTGAGGTCGATGGCCAGGTCGAAGTCTTCCGGGTGCAGCGCCTGGTTGCTGTCCTCGGCCACCAGGCGCAGCTCGATGTCCGGGTAGCGCTGCTGGAAGCGTGGCAGGCGCGGTGTCAGCCACTTGGCCAGGAACGAGGGGATCGAGCGCAAGCGCAAGGTGCCACGGATTTCACCGGCATCCAGACGCAGCAGCTCGGCCTCGATGCTGCCGTAGGCCTCGGCCACGGTCTGGGCCAGGCGCTGGCCTTCGGCGGACAGCTCGACGCCGCGGGCGCGGCGCAGGAACAGGCGAAAGCCCAGGCGTTCCTCGAGCTGGCGCATTTGTTGGCTGACCGCGCCGGGGGTGATGTGCAGCTCCTCGGCGCAACGGGTGAACGACAGGTGCCGCGCCGCACAGGAGAACACGTGCAGCCAGACGAACACCTGGCCGTTGAGTGGGCCTTTCATCGTTTAGTCCTGCTAAAGGCTTATGTAGGAAGTTTCGTTGGTCAAGCTGGCCTGAGAGGGGCAGTATCGCGCAACTTGGCAATATCGCTCAAATTTTCCAGAGAGCCGTGGCATATCCTAGATGGTTGTCACGGTCAGGCATTAGCATGGCTATCAGTGTTTTCGACCTTTTCAAGATTGGCATCGGCCCGTCCAGCTCCCATACCGTCGGCCCCATGCGCGCCGCGGCGACCTTCGCCCAGGCCCTGCGTGAACGCGGCCTGCTGGCCCAGGTGCGGCGGGTCGAGGTGCGCCTCTATGGCTCGCTGTCGGCCACCGGTGTCGGTCACGCCACGGACCGCGCCTGCCTGCTGGGGTTGATGGGCCAGTGGCCGGACCGCATCGATCCGCACAGCATCGAGCCACGCATCGACCAGCTGATGCAGGAGCAGTGCCTGATGCTCGATGGCAGCCAGCCGATCGAGTTCCAGTACAGCCGTGACATGCGCCTGCTCGACGAGAGCCTGGCCTATCACCCCAATGCGATGACCCTGGAAAGCTTCGACGGGCAGGGCAGCCAGTTCAGCCAGACCTACTATTCCGTGGGTGGCGGCTTTATCGTCGAGCAAAGCGAGATCGATGCGCCGCAAGGCAGCGACAACCTGGTCGCCTTGCCCTACGAATTCTCCAGCGGCGCCGAACTGCTGGCCCTGTGCAAGGCCCACAACCTGAGCGTCAGCCAGCTGATGCTGGCCAACGAGTGCGCCTGGCGCCCGGAAAGCGAGGTGCGCGAAGGCCTGCTGAAGATCTGGGCGGCGATGGGCGAGTGCGTCGACAACGGCCTGCGCAACGAAGGCATCCTGCCCGGCGGGCTGAAGGTCAAGCGCCGGGCGGCGCGCCTGCACCGCAGCCTGCAGGAGGTCGGCAAGCCCAACGTGATCGGCTCGACCCTCAGCGCCATGGAATGGGTCAACCTGTTTGCCCTGGCGGTCAACGAAGAGAACGCCGCCGGCGGGCGCATGGTCACCGCGCCCACCAACGGCGCGGCCGGGATCATCCCGGCGGTGCTGCATTACTACATGAAGTTCAACCCCGGTGCCTGCGACGACGACGTGGTGGCGTTCCTCCTGGCCGCCGCAGCAGTGGGCATCCTGTGCAAGAAGAACGCCTCGATCTCCGGTGCCGAAGTGGGCTGCCAGGGCGAGGTGGGCTCGGCCTGCTCGATGGCCGCCGCGGGGCTTGCCGAAGTACTGGGCGCCACGCCGCCACAGCTGGAAAACGCCGCCGAGATCGCCCTTGAGCACAACCTCGGGCTGACCTGCGACCCGGTCGGCGGCCTGGTGCAGATCCCCTGCATCGAGCGCAACGCGATCGCTGCGGTGAAGGCCATCAACGCCGTGCAGATGGCCTTGCGCGGCGACGGCGAACACTTCATCTCCCTCGACCGGGTGATCCGTACCATGCGCGATACCGGCGCGGACATGCACGCCAACTACAAGGAAACCTCCCGCGGCGGCCTGGCTGTCGCGTTCGTCGAGTGCTGATGGCTCCGTACGGACCACGCTGTAGGAGCGGCCTCGTGCCGCGAAAGGGCCGCAAAGCGGCCCCGGCGATACTCCTCCCACACTGAAATTCTTGGGCTGCACTGCAGCCCGTTCGCGGCACAAGGCCGCTCCTACAGGGGAGCGGTATCAACCTGCAACACCCGCTGCACCTGCGACAAAAACAACTACAAGGCGATACCCAATGACTGATGTACAAAGCACCACGAGCGTTTGTGCGGATTCGGCTGCCCTGGCTTCGGCCAGCGGCTCGACCACCTGGAACCGCCACGACACCACCTGGGCCCTGGGCCTGTATGGCACGGCGATCGGCGCCGGCACCCTGTTCCTGCCGATCAACGCCGGGGTCGGCGGTTTCTGGCCGCTGCTGATCCTGGCGCTGCTGGCGTTCCCCATGACCTTCTTCGCCCATCGGGCGCTGACCCGCTTCGTGCTGTCCGGGCGCAAGGGTGGCAACGAGGACATCACCGAGGTGGTGGAAGAGCACTTCGGCGTGGGCGCCGGCAAGCTCATCACCTTGCTGTACTTCTTCGCCATCTTCCCGATCCTGCTGGTCTACAGCGTGGCCTTGACCAACACCCTGACCAGCTTCTTCGAACACCAGCTGCACATCGGCGCGCCGCCGCGAGCGCTGCTGGCCCTGCTGCTGATCTGCGGGCTGATGATCGTGGTGCGCTGTGGCCAGCAGATCATCGTCAAGGCCATGAGCGTGCTGGTCTATCCCTTCGTTGCCTCGTTGCTGCTGCTGGCCTTGAGCCTGATTCCCAACTGGAACGGCGCGTTCTTCGCCCAGGCCAACGAAGGCATCAGCGCCTCGAAGCTGCTGCTGACCTTGTGGCTGGCGATCCCGGTGATGGTGTTCTCGTTCAACCACTCGCCGATCATCTCGGCGTTCGCCGTCGACCAGAAGCACCGTTATGGCAATGACGCCGACCGCAAGAGCGGCCGCACCCTGGCCACCGCCCATGTGATGATGGTGCTGACGGTGATGTTCTTCTGCTTCAGCTGCGTGCTGGCCCTGAGCCCGGCCGACCTGGCCGCCGCCAAGGCGCAGAACATCTCGATCCTGTCGTACCTGGCCAACCACTTCCAGACTCCGGTGATCGCCTTTGTCGCGCCGCTGATCGCGCTGGTGGCGATCACCAAGTCGTTCCTTGGCCACTACATCGGTGCCAGCGAGGGTTTCCAGGGCATGATCGTCAAGAGCCTGCGCGGGCGCGGCAAGACCTGGCCGGCCAAGCGCCTGGAGCGCGCCACGGCGTTGTTCATGCTGGTGACCTGCTGGGCGGTGGCGACCCTCAACCCGAGCATTCTCGGGCTGATCGAAAGTCTGGGTGGGCCGGTGATCGCCTGCTTGCTGTTCCTGATGCCGATGTATGCGGTACAGAAGGTGCCGGCGTTGCGCCAGTACTCGGGCAAGCTGTCGAACGTATTCGTGGTCTTGATCGGCTTGATCACGCTGTCGGCGATCGCCTATAGCTTCATGGCCTGACCGATGATCGCGGGGCCAGTCCGCTCCCACACCTTGATGTGGGGGCGGGCTGGCCCCGCGACGGTTCAGGTCAAGCGTTTTCCAGGTGCTTGATCACCGCCTTCAGGCGCTCCGCGGGTTGCGGTTGATCCTGGTGGGTGATGTCCGGCGCCTTGCGCACGCGGCCATGCTGGTCGACCCAGTGGCCGTTGCTGAAGTACCGGTAGCTGGCGGTGCCGATGTTCCAGCCCTGGTCGAGTAGACCCTGCAGGTGGAAGCTCTGGGCGATCTGGCTGAGCGGGCCGCTTGGGCTGCCATCCAGGTGCAGGACAATTGACGGGCTACCTACGGGCGCGAACGGCAGCTCGCTGTAGCCGCCCCACACCTTGGCGTGGAAGACCTGGACCGGATGCGTGGCCTGGATGATGGAGGCCCTGCCGGTGACCTTCTTCTGCACGGTATTGACCAGCAGGTCGAGGGTCAGGATAGGTGCGCCGAGCAGCCCGTTGCTGACGTTCAGGCGGGTATGAAAAAGTCCGAAGGACATGCTGATTCTCCTTGTCTGCTCAGGCTTTCTTGGCGGCTTTGGCGGCCGGGCTCTTGGTCGAGGCGAGGGCCTGGTCCAGGGCTTTGCCCACGGCACCGCTGGCCAGTTGCTTGAGTTGCGCGACGTCACCAGTGGCGATCACGGCCTCCAAGGTGGCGTTGTGCAGTTCGGTCGTCAGGTCGACGTTCGGCAGTGTCTGGATGCGTTTGAGCTCAAGCACGACGGGTACGTTGTCCACCTCGATCCAACGCTGGCCGTTGTAGTAACGGTAGCTGGCCGTGCCTTTCTGCCAGTCCAGGTCAAGCAGTGCGCGCAGTTCGAACTGCTCCGGCGAATTGGCGTGTGGGCCACCGTGGTTGCCACGTACCGTCAGCAGGATCTTGCCTTCGCTTGGTGGTTGCACGGTGAGGTAGCTGTAGCTGCCCCAGGCATCCAGGCCCAGCTCCAGCGGTGGGTTGGTGGTCTGGGTGATCAGCGCGTGGCCGTTGACGCTGCGGTCTGGGGTGTAGACCAGCAGGTCCAGCTGCAGGCGCGGGGCGCCCGGGGCATTGGTACCAATGAGGTAGGACACCGGGAACAGGCCTTCCGACGGTGCGGTCAGCGATACAGACATGATTGCCTCCGTTGCATTCAATGAATGAAATACCGTAACCAACGCTTGCGCAGGCGGACGGGGGAGAAAAGGGGGAGAGGCAGGTAGACGGGCGGATGTACTGGCGTGCCCGGTGCGAGCGGCTGTTGGCAGCCGGCTTGTGCAGCCATCCCTGAAGTGCGGTGCCGCCTGCCTGGCAGCTCGCTTGAGTTAAGCAGGCAAAAAATGCTGTGATGGCCTTTTTGCAGTATGTCCGACGAGTGGTGTCAATAAGGCCTGCAAGCCGGCTCCCGTTTCGTGGGAGCGGGCTTGCCCCGCGATGAGCTACGGGCTGGACGGACTCACTTCGACTTCTGCTGCAACGCCACGAAGCTGCGGCGCATGTCGCTGGCCCAGCCATCGAGCACCGGCTTGACGTCGTTCAGGGTCAGTTGCGTGCTGTCGTTCTCCAGCTCCTTGCCGCTGCCCTTGCGCACCACCTGGGCCAGCACGTTCTGGTTGCCGCCGTCGAGGAATGCAGCCTCCACGGCGATGTCCACGGCCTGGTCGCGGCCGCCGGCGGCCGTGTTCACCGCCGCGGCCACCAGGGCGATGGGAATCACCTCGTAGGGTTTGAGGCCCTCGGTGCTGGTGGACACTGCGGTGATCGCCGGGCGCACCACGATGGTGTTCGGGCCAGGCTCCTTGACCAGGGTGAGCACGCTACCCAGTTCGCGGCGCATCGCTTCGTTGAAGTAGCGGGTGATCTCCTGCAGGGTCTGCGCCGAGATCACGTTGGTCGGTTGCGGCTTGGGATAGAACTGGCTCGGTTCGATGAACACCTTGGTGTACTGGCTGGCCTTCACATCCGGGTCGATCCAGCGCATCACCGGCGCACCGGAGACGCTCTCGGCGGGCTTCAGGCGGCTGTAGTCCTTGAGGAAACCGGAATAGTCCTTGGGATCGACACGGTTGCTGGAGCAGGCAACCAGGGCCAGCAGAGCAGCGCACAGCAGGGTGGTGCGAGGCAGGTGCTTCATGATGACGAGGTCCATGAGGGAAGTGGCCAGAACAACGCTAGCAGGTGGTTGGCGGATGGCCAGCAAGAGGGCATCAGGCATGGATTGAATGAGTACTGCGATTGGGGGATGTGGCTGGCAGGAGCTTTATCAGATAGAACACCGCGTGGGCGGTGCTCTAACTAACGGACACAGCATGTTCCCGCCGTGTGCCTTGTCGCCCTTACACAACCCCTGCCATGTCCAACCCCTGCGGTCAGCCCAGCGCCTCGCGCAACCGGTACCACAGCATGCCCAGCGCCAGCAGCGGCGAGCGCAATGCCTTGCCGCCGGGGAAGGTCAGGTGCGGCACCGCGCTGAACACATCGAAGCCCTGGCTGTGCTCGGTGGCGATGGCCTCGGCGAGCAGCTTCGCGGTCCAGTGGGTGACGTTAAGTCCATGCCCAGAGTAACCCTGGGCATAGTAAACGTTAGGGTGCTGGCCGAGGCGGCCGACCTGGGGGAAACGGTTGGCGGTGATGCCGATCATGCCGCCCCACTGGTAGTCCAGGCGCACCTCGGCCAGTTGCGGGAACACCTTTAGCACTTTGGGCCGCATGTAGGCGCCGATGTCCTTCGGGTCGCGCCCGGAATAGTGGCAGGCGCCGCCGAACAGCAGGCGGCGGTCGGCGGTCAGGCGGTAGTAGTCCAGCCCCACCTTCTGGTCGCACAGTGCCATGTTCTGCGGGATCAGCGTGCGCGCCAGGGCCTCGGGCAAGGGTTCGGTGGCCACCACATAGCTGCCGGCCGGCAGGACCTTGCCGCTCAGGCGCGGCTCCAGCGCGTCGAGATGAGCGTTGCAGCCCAGGATCAGGCTCTGGGCGCGCACCCGGCCCCGGGCGGTGTGCAGGGTCACCGTACTGCCATGTTCGATACGCAGCACCGGGCTGTGCTCGAAGATCCGCACACCCAGGCCGTGGGCGGCGCGCGCCTCCCCCTGGACCAGGTCGAGCGGGTGCAGGTGGCCCGAGCCCATGTCCACCAGGCCGCCGGCGTACAGGTCGCTGGCGACGATCTCGCGCATGCGTTCGGGGTTGACCAGGCGGGTCTCGTGGCGATAGCCCAGCTCGGCCAGGTCGCGCTGCTCGTCTTCGAAGGCGGCGAACTGGGCGGGGGTGTTGGCCAGCTCGCAGAAGCCCCAGCGCAGGTCGCATTCGATACCGTACTGTTCGATGCGCCGGGCCACCAGCGCCACCGAATCGATGCCGGCCTGCTTGAGGTAGCGCACGCCGTCCTGGCCGACGTGACGGGCGAAACCGGACACGTCATGGCCGATGCCGCGGATCAGCTGGCCGCCGTTGCGCCCGCTGGCGCCCCAGCCGATGCGGCGGGCTTCCAGCAGGATCACCGAGAGGCCGCGCTCAGCCAGTTCGAGGGCGGCGTTGACCCCGGTCAGGCCGCCGCCGACCACGCAGACATCGGCCTGCAGGTCCTGGTCGAGCGCAGGGTAGGTGGCCGCCAGGCGCGCCGAGGCGGCGTAGTAGGAGGCGGTGTGTTCGTTCATCTGTGGCATGGGCGGGCTCGGCTCAGCGGTTGGACTTGATCTTGCTCCAGGAGCGGGTCATCTGCCGCAGGATCCCGGGGCTCTGCATGGTCGAGACATACAGGTTGTCCAGCACGTCCTGGGGCGGGTAGATCTCGGGGTTGTTCACCAGCGCCGGGTCCATGTCGGCCTTGGCATCCGGGTTGGCGTTGGCGTAGCCGACCGTGGCGCTGACCTTGGCGATCACCTTGGGGTCGAGCAGGTAGTTGATGAAGGCCAGGGCCTGCTCGGGGTTCTTGGCGTCCTTGGGGATGGCCAGCAGGTCGAACCACAGGTTGCTGCCTTCCTTGGGAATGCTGTAGGCGACCTTGACGCCATTGCCGGCCTCCTCGGCGCGGTGGGCGGCCTGCAGCACGTCGCCGGAATAGCCGAAAGCAATGCAGACGTCGCCGTTGGCCAGGTCCGAGACGTACTTGGAGGAGTGGAAGTAGGTGATGTACGGGCGCAGTTCCAGCAGGCGGGCCTCGGCCTTGCGGTAGTCGTCGGCCTTCTCGCTGCGCGGGTTCATGCCCAGGTAGTTGAGCATGGCCGGGAACAGTTCGTCCGGCGAGTCCATGAACGCCACGCCGCATTGCTTGAGCTTCTTCAGGTTCTCGGCTTCGAACAGCACCGCCCAGGAGTCAATCCGGTCGATGCCCAGCACCGCCTTGACCTTGTCGACGTTGTAACCGATGCCGTTGGTGCCCCAGAGGTACGGCACGGCGTACTGGTTGCCCGGATCGTTCTGCTCCAGCTGCTTGAGCAGTTGCGGGTCCAGGTGCTGCCAGTTCGGCAGCTTGCTGCGGTCCAGCGGCAGGAACGCGCCGGCCTGGGCCTGGCGCGCGAGGAAATGGTTGGAGGGCACGACCACGTCGTAGCCGGTGCGCCCGGCCAGCAGCTTGCCCTCCAGGGTCTCGTTGGAGTCGAACACGTCATAGACCACCTTGATCCCGCTGCTGGCCTGGAAATCAGCCAGGGTGGTGTCACCGATGTAGTCGGTCCAGTTGTACACGCTGACCGTCGGCTGGGCCTGGACGGCGGCGCCGAACAGCAGGGCGAAGGTTGCGGGGATCAAAGCTTGCGGATGACGCATGTCGACACCTCGTTGGTCTTGTTCTTCGAATTCGGTGGTGTAGGGGCTGCTGCGCAGCCCATTCGCGGTACAAGGCCGCTCCTACTGAACGCGCGCAGCCCCTGTAGGAGCGGCCTTGTGCCGCGAAAGGGGCGCAAAGCGCCCCCGAGGGGGCTTAAACGCTCAGCAGCAGGAACTCCCGCTCCCACGAGCTGATCACCCGCTTGAAGTTCTCATGCTCGGCGCGCTTGACCGCGACGTAGCCCTGGACGAACTGCTGCCCCAGGTACTGCTGGACCTTCTCGCAGTCTTCCATGTGCTGCAGTGCGTCCTCGATGGTGATCGGCAGGCGCAGGTTGCGTCGCTCGTAGGCGCGGCCCTGCACCGGGGCGCTGGGCTCCAGTTTTTCGACCATGCCGATGTAACCGCACAACAGGCTCGCGGCGATGGCCAGGTAGGGGTTGGCGTCGGCACCCGGCAGGCGGTTCTCCACGCGCATCGCTTCGGGGCTGGACGTTGGCACGCGCAGCCCGGCGGTGCGGTTCTCCTCGCCCCATTCGACGTTCACCGGCGCCGAGGTGTCGGGCAGGAAGCGGCGGAACGAGTTGACGTTCGGCGCGAACATCGGCAGCAGCTTGGGGATGTACTTCTGCAGGCCGCCGATATGGTGCAGGAACAGTTCGCTCATGCTGCCGTCGTCATTGGCGAAGATCGGCTTGCCGGTGGCGATGTCGACCACGCTCTGGTGCAGGTGCATGGCGCTGCCCGGTTCGTCGGTGATCGGCTTGGCCATGAAGGTGGCGGTGACGTTGTGCTTGAGCGCCGCCTCGCGCATCGTGCGCTTGAACACGGTGATCTGGTCGGCCAGGTCCAGGGCGTCGCCATGACGGAAGTTGATCTCCATCTGCGCCGGGCCGTCCTCGTGGATCAGCGTATCCAGGTCCAGGCCCTGGATCTCGCACCAGTCGTAGACGTCCTCGAACAGCGGGTCGAATTCGTTGGCGGCATCGATGGAGAACGACTGGCGGCCACTCTCGGCGCGGCCGGAACGGCCCAGTGGCACCTGCAACGGCAGGTCCGGGTCTTCGCAGCGCTGGGTCAGGTAGAACTCCATCTCCGGCGCGACGATCGGTTGCCAGCCCTTGTCGGCGTAGAGTTTCAGAACCTTCTTCAGCACGTTGCGCGGCGACAGCTCGATGGGGTTGCCCTGCTTGTCGAAGGTATCGTGGATGACGATCGCGGTCGGTTCGATGGCCCAGGGGATCTGGTACACCGCCGTGGGGTCGGGGCGGCAGACCATGTCGATGTCGGCGGCGTCGAGCAGGCTGTAGTAGATGTCGTCATCGACGTAGTCGCCGGTGACGGTCTGCAGCAGCACGCTCTCGGGCAGGCGCATGCCGCGCTCGTGGAGGAACTTGGCGGTCGGGGCGATCTTGCCGCGGGCGATGCCGGTCAGGTCGCTGATCACGCATTCGACTTCGGTGATCCGGTGTTCTTTCAGCCAGGTGGACAGCTGATCGAAGGGGGCGTTCATACAAACCTCTTGGTTGGGTAGTTGTGGTGGGACGCAAGGCGTTCATCGCCGCAGGGCACTTCCCACAGGTGACGCTGAGGACTATCTTGGTCGCTGCCCCCCGGGCGATCTATCCACTTTCTTCGGCAATCAATGCACCAAAAGAGTGCAACTAGGACAGCGCGTGACAACGCCAACCGCCTTGCAGGTCCAGGACATCCGCACCACCGACGTGACCGAACAGACCCGCGCCACCCCGGGCTGGCAGCAGCAGTACCGGCAGATGTCCCCCGGGCATTTCAACGGCCAGCTGCGCTGGCTGGGGCTCGACGGCGTCGAGGTGTACGAGGAGCGCCTGAACACCCGGGTCGAGCAGTTCTTCCGCGCCCCCAGCGGTGCCCTGGCGTTCTGCTTCGACCGTAGCGAGAACAGCCTCTACCTGCTCAACGAAGACAGCCGCAACATCTGGATCACCCCGGAGAACTACCAGGAAGTGGCGGTGGTGTTCGAGCAGCCGTTCCTGGCCAGCCATGGGCTTGACCTGGAGCGTCTGCGCGGCCTGTTCATGGTGCCGCTGACCTGCCAGCAGAATGCCCTGTTCGGCAACTGGCTGAGCGCCACCCTGACCCGGCTGGGCCAGGCCGATTGCCCGCTGGAGGGCAGGGCGCTGGCCGAGCAGTTGCTGGAGGACTGCCTGTTCATCCTCGACAACGCTGGGCAGCGTCTGCAGGGCGAGGCGCTCGGACGGCGCGACGAGGAGCGGGCGATCATGCGCCGGGTCAGCGAATGGGCCGCCGACTGCCCCGACGAGACCCTCAACCTGGTGGAGCTGGCCAAGGTCGCCGGGGTTTCCGTGCGTCAGTTGCAGCAAGCCTTCAAGGGCTTCACCAACCTGCCGCCGGCACACTGGTTGCGCCTGCGGCGGCTGAACGGCGCGCGGCGCGACTTGCTGGCAGGCGACGCGACCGTGGCCGAGGTGGCTATGCGCTGGTCGTTCTGGCATTTGGGGCGGTTTTCCGAAAGCTACCGCCAGCTGTTCCGCGAACTGCCGAGCGAGACGCTCAGGCGTGGTCGGGGAAACTGATTACGAAAGGTCTGCTTGGGCGGTTTCCGGCAGTTGCCGAACTTCCTGTGTAGGAGCGGCCTTGTGCCGCGAACGGGCCGCAGAGCGGCCCCGGCGATCTGTCTTGTGGCGCAGGCTCTGGGGGCGCTACGCGCCCCGTTCGCGGCACAAGGCCGCTCCTACACAGGGATCGCGCAGGGTTTGAGGCAGAGGGTCAGTTGCGGTCCAGCCACACCGTCTGGGCGTTGGTGAACTCGCGCACGCCGAAGTGCGACAGCTCACGGCCGAACCCGCTCTTCTTCACACCGCCGAACGCCACGCGAGGGTCAGAGGCGCAGTAGCCGTTGATGAACACGCCACCGGTGTCCAAAGCCGCGGTCATGCGCTCGGCCAAGGCATAGTCGGCGGTGTAGATCGTTGCGGCCAGGCCGAATTCACTGTCGTTGGCCAGCTCCACCGCGTGGTCTGCATCGCGGGCGCTGATGATCGCCGCCACCGGGCCGAACAGTTCCTGCTTGAAGGCGGTCATGTCCGGGGTGACGTTGGCGAACACGGTAGGCGCGTAGAAGTTGCCCACACCTTCGATCTTGCTGCCGCCCAGCAGCAGGGTGGCGCCCTCGGCCAGGGTTGCCTGGACCTGGCCGTCGAGTTCGTCGCGCAGGTCGTAGCGGGCCATCGGGCCGATGTAGGTGGCGTCGTCCAGTGGGTTGCCGATGGTCAGCGTGCGGGTGGCCGCGACGAACTTCTCGGTGAACGCTTCGACGATGCTTTGCTCGACGATCAGGCGCTTGGCGGCGGCGCAGACCTGCCCGGTGTTCTGGTAACGGCCGATCACGGCGGCCTTGACCGCGGCATCGAGGTCGGCGTCGGCCAGCACGATGAACGGGTCGGAACCGCCCAGTTCGAGCACGCACTTCTTCAGTGCGGCGCCGGCCTGCGCGCCGATGGCCATGCCGGCGCGCACGCTGCCGGTAAGAGTGATGGCGGCGATGCGCGGATCGTTGATGGCGCGGGTGACACCTTCGGGGGTGACGTTGAGCACCTCGAACACGCCTTCAGGCAGGCCGGCGCGCTTGAACAGGTCGGCCAGCAGATAGGCGCTGCCCATCACGTTGGGCGCGTGCTTGAGCACGTAGGTGTTGCCCGCCAGCAGCGCCGGTACCGCGCCGCGCAGCACCTGCCAGACCGGGAAGTTCCACGGCATCACGGCGAGGATCGGGCCCAGCGGGCGGTATTCGATGCGGGCCTTTTCGACCTGGGTGGGCTCCGGCGCCAGCATGGCCGGGCCGTGTTCGGCGTACCACTGGCACAGGCTGACACACTTGTCGACTTCGCCGCGGGCCTGGCTGATCGGTTTGCCGATCTCGCGGGCGATCATCTGGGCGAAGGCCTCGGCGTTGGCCTGCAGGGCTTGCCCGAGCGCGACCAGGTACTCGCTGCGCTGCCCCAGCGACACTTTGCGCCACTGGTTGTAGCCCGCCTTGGCGCGTTGCAGCGCCGCGTCCAGTGCGGCGTCGGTGTCGAAGGCGTAGTGGCCGATCCGTTCGCCGCTGTAGGGGTCGACGGAAATGGCGTGGGTCAGGCTGCTGATCTCGCTCATGGCAGGACTCTCATTGTTTTGATCGGGTGAGCCCAGACTAGGGGTAGCGTGCTTTAATGAAAACTGAATAATAATGAGCGAAACATTCACGTTTGGAGAATGACCGTGGACCTGGTGCAACTCGAGATGTTCAAGGCCGTGGCCGAGCACGGCAGCATCAGCGCCGCCGCCCAGCAGATCCATCGGGTGCCGTCGAACCTGACCACCCGCATCAAGCAGCTGGAGGAGGACCTGGGCGTCGAGCTGTTCATCCGCGAGAAAAGCCGCTTGCGTCTGTCGCCGGCGGGCTGGAACTTCCTCGAGTACACCCGGCGCATCCTCGACCTGGTGCATGAGGCGAGGCTGACCGTGGCGGGCGAGGATCCTCAGGGCACCTTCGCCCTGGGTTCGCTGGAAAGCACGGCGGCGGTGCGCATCCCGGCCTTGCTGGCGGCGTACAACCAGCGCTACCCCAAGGTTGACCTGGACCTCTCCACCGGCCCGTCGGGGACCATGCTCGAAGGCGTGCTGTCCGGGCGCCTGGTGGCGGCCTTCGTCGATGGCCCGGTGCTGCACCCGACGCTCGAGGGCATGCCGGTGTTCGAAGAAGAGATGATGGTCATCGCGCCGCTCAACCACCCACCGGTCACCCGTGCCCGTGATGTGAACGGTTCGAGCATCTACGCGTTTCGTGCCAACTGCTCGTACCGCCACCATTTCGAGAGCTGGTTCGTCCATGACCAGGCGGTGCCGGGCAAGATCCACGAGATGGAGTCGTACCACGGCATGCTGGCCTGCGTCAGTGCCGGCGCGGGCCTGGCGATGATGCCGCGCAGCATGCTCGACAACATGCCGGGGTGCAGCACGGTCAGTGCCTGGCCGATGGCCGAGGACTTCCGCTACCTGAAGACCTGGCTGGTGTGGCGGCGGGGCACGGTGTCGCGCAGCCTGAGCATGTTCATCAAGCTGCTGGAAGAGCGTCGAGAGCTGCCTACGCCCTGACGGACTAACGGTGCGCCGGGATGCGAACCCCAGCCTCGGAAAATCCTCCAAATTGTGTAGACCATCCCCCAAGCGGGAGGAATGCACCATGCGTACCCATCATTACGGCCTGTGCGCGGCGCTGTTGCTGGCCTTGGCCATGCCCTGGACATTGGCGGCGGCCGCCGACCTGAACGCGCCCATCGATTCGCAAGGCGTGCAGCTGCAGCCCCAGGAACAGAACGGCATCCTTTACCTGCAGGGCGGCATCGGCCAGGACGAGGCCAATGCCCTGCGCCGCACGCCCGGCTATGACTTGCACATCACCCTCTCGACCGGCGCGGACGGCAAGTTCCAGAGCGGTGCCGCGCTGGATATCCAGTCGGCCCAGGGGCAATCGGTGCTGGCGCTGCAGGACGTCGGGCCGCTGATCTTCGTGCAGTTGCCTGCGGGGCACTACCGGGTGATCGGCAATGCCGATGGCCGTACCGTGCAACAGCAGGTGACGGTGGATGGCAAGGCGCCGGCGCGGGTTGATCTGAACTGGCGCTGAGGGCCAGCCCTTTCAAGGTCTTTTGGGCGCCAGGCGATAGACCGAGTGAGGGCTACCACGGTGTCCGCCGTCAGGCTGGCAGCGCCTGTGAGATCGAGCGCCGCCCGCGCGGCACAAGGCCGCTCACACAGGCATAGCGCGTGGCTTGAGGGCCGCGCGGTCGCTGTGGGAGCGGCTTCAGCCGCGAACACCGGCGCAGCCGGTGCCAGGCACCGCGTCGCCTGCTTCGCGGGTAAACCCGCTCCCACAGGGATCGCGCCAGATTCTAAAAATTGAGCAAGACAGTTGCTCCCACATTTGTTTCGGGCCAATTTCTCCTGTGCCATTACCTGGTCCGCTCTGTTGGTACGACGCGGTTTCAGCGTGGTCGCTACCGCCGCTCCACATGGCTCAAGACATGCGCCAAAGCGGGCAGCGGTACCCTTACAGGACTCACTGGCCCGAAACAGATGTAGGAGCGGCCTTGTGCCGCGATGCGCCGCGCGGGCGGCGCTCGATCTCATAGGCGCAGGAGACTTCGCGGCGAACACCAAGACGAATGAACCCTCGAATGGAACGCAGTGTCCTTAGCCAATAGTGGCAAATCACTTTTCACTTTCAGAGCATTCGGACAATAATCGAGGAAGTATTACCACTTGTAACCCGGTTGGATGTGCCGGGGCGCTGGTGCACAACGAGGGGCGCAGCCCCCACTTGCCCGCAGGCACGCGCCAGGTCGCGCGCCTGCCCGTGAAGACCATCAGGAGAAGTCATTTGATGAAGACCCGTCTCGCCACTACGTTGGCTGCCGCTGTGCTGGCATTCGCCGGCGCCAACCTGGCCCAGGCCGCCCAGGTGTCCGGTGCCGTCGGCGCCACTGGCCAGGGCGACATGACCTACCGTATCGGGATGTCGTTCGACTGGGACAAGAAATGGCTGGAAAGCAGCACCGGCCACCTGACCGGTTACTGGGACGCAGCCTACACCTACTGGGAAGGCGGCGAGGCCAGCGGCGCTCACTCGCTGTCGTTCAGCCCGGTGTTCGTCTATGAGTTCAGTGGTTTCACCTACACCCCGTTCATCGAGGCCGGTATCGGCCTGGCGGCATTCTCCAAGACCGACGTGGGCGACCAGCGCCTGGGCTCGTCGGTGAACTTCGAGGACCGGATCGGTTTTGGCCTGAAACTGCCGGCGGAGCAGAAGGTCGGCATCCGTGCGATGCACTATTCCAACGCTGGGCTGAAGCAGCCTAACGATGGGATCGAGTCGTACTCGCTGTTCTATAGCAAAGGGTTCTGAACCGAACAAACCCGCTCCCGCAGCGTGGGAGCGGGCTTGCCCCGCGATGCTGCCTCAACGCACCGCCTTGATCGCCAGCACATTGCACAGCGGGTGCTCCAGCACATGTGCCGTGGTGCCGCCGAGAAACGCCTGCAAGGCATCGTGCCGGTGGTTGCCCATGACGATCACATCCACCCGGTGGGCGGCGATGTACTGGGTGATCGCCTTGACCGCCGGGCCTTCGAGGAAGTGACGACGCTCCAGGTCAATCTGGTAGTGGTCGCCCAAGCGGTTGAATGCCGTGCGCTGGGCCGTGCGCACGCTGGTGTCGAACCCGGGCATGGTCACGGTGCCGGCGCCGAAGTCGGCGATATGGGTCCTGGTCGCATCACACACGTGCAACAGGTGCAGCTCGGCATTGCACTGTAGGGCCAGGGCGTGGGCGCTGCGGATCACCTGGTCGTCCAGATGCTCGCCGCTGCCATGGCTGTTGAGGTCGACCGCTGCGGCGATCTGTCGGGGCAGTGGCAGGCGGATGTCGCTGACCAGGTGCACCGCCACCGGGCTGTCCTTGAGCAGTTGCCAGTCCAGCGGCGTGACCAGCAGGCGCTTGAGGATGGGTTCGTGCTGCACGTCCTTGACCAGCAGGTCGCAGCCCAGGCGCTCGATCTGCTCCAGCACGCTGCTCGATGGATCGCGGGTCAGCAGCAGTTCGGTGGAGACATCCAGGCCGGCCGTGCGCAGCTGTTCGGCCTCGTCGGCCAACCACTGGCGGTTGTCCTCGAGCAGGCGTTCGCGCTCGCGGCTGTCGCTCATCAGGCCGAAAGTGTCGACATCGTCGACGAAGACATTGAGGTCCAGCAGGGCCCCGCTGGATTCGGCCAGCGCCGCGGCGCGCTGCAGGGCAGGCGTGTGGCGCATCTGCGGGCCGAGCATGACCAACAATCGCTTGAACTGGCTCATCTCACACCTCCACGTGTGGCAGCCCCCTGTTCAGTCTAGACCCGCCGCCGGTGAAATCCTGTGGAGCGACGGCGGGTCGTCTTTCAGTGCGGCGCGCGCGGGATGGTCTTGAGCAGGTCTTCCGGGCTGATGTGCCCGACTACCTGGGCCACCGCGCTGCCCGGGGTCGGCAGGTCGATGATGTGGCTCTTCATCTTGCCGATCACGTGCATCTCGCAAGGCTTGCAGTCGAACTTCAGGGTCAGCACTTCATCGCCCTGGATCAGCTGCATCGGCGCCACCTTGGTGCGCACGCCGGTTACGCCCTTGGCCTGCTTGGGGCACAGGTTGAAGGAGAAGCGCAGGCAGTGCTTGGTGATCATCACCGGCACTTCGCCGTGCTCCTCATGGGCCTCGTAGGCGGCGTCGATCAGCTGCACGCCGTGGCGGTGGTAGAAGTCGCGGGCCTTCTGGTTGTAGACGTTGGCCAGGAACGACAGGTGCGACTCGGGGTACACCGGCGGTGGCGTGGTCTCGGCCTTGCGTCCGCCCCGTGGGTGCGCCTGGATCCGTGCTGCGGTCAGCGCCTCGATGGCTTCGCGGCGCAGGGCCTTGAGCTGCGAGTTGGGGATGAAGTAAGCCTGTGGTGCATCGAGCTCGATGGCCGTGGCGTGGTACATCGTGGTCCCCAGCTGACCAAGCAGGTCGTGCAGTTGGTCCAGGGCCTGCTGTGGCTTGTTGGCGGCACCGAACGGCCCGTCGAGGGCCACTTGCACACTGACACCCTCTTCACTGCTGAGGGTGAGCATCAGGCGCTGTTCGCGCAGTACCGCATGCCACTCGACACCGACCCGACGCTCGGCGGAGGTGCGCTGCAGCGCCTGCTGCCAGTTGTGGTCGAGGTTGCGCGACAGCGGGTGGTTGGGGCGCAGCTTGTACAGGCCCTCGGGCATCTCGTTGGGCTCGACGCGGTAGCGGTAGCGTTTCTGGCCGTCTTCCTCGGATTCGCTTTTCAGCTCGGCGATGTTGGCGCGGAAACCCACGACCTCGCGCTTGACCAGCACGTTGAGGCCGTCGCCGTTGGTCAGCGGGACATCGGTGGCCACCAGCAGGTCGCGTTTGCCGACTTTCTCCACCACGCCCACCGGCAGGCCGGTGAAGGTCGGCGAGTCAAAGGCGCCGATGTCGATCTTGCGATCACTGACGAAGTAGTCGGTGCTGCCACGGTGGAAGGTCTTGTCCGGATCCGGCACGAAGAAGTGCTCGGTACGCCCGCTCGAGGCGCGGGCCAGCTCAGGACGGTCCTCGAGGATGGCGTCGAGCTCCTTGCGGTAGTGGGCGGTGATGTTTTTCACATAGCCCACGTCCTTGTAGCGGCCCTCGATCTTGAACGAGCGCACGCCGGCATCGACCAGGTCGCGCAGGTTGGCGGTCTGGTTGTTGTCCTTCATCGACAGCAGGTGCTTCTCGAAGGCCACCACGCGGCCCTGGTCGTCCTTGAGGGTGTAGGGCAGGCGGCAGGCCTGGGAGCAGTCGCCACGGTTGGCGCTGCGACCGGTCTGGGCGTGGGAGATGTTGCACTGGCCGGAGAAGGCCACGCACAGCGCACCATGGATGAAGAACTCGATGGCCGCGTCGGTCTCGGCGGCAATGCTGCGGATCTGCTGCAGGTTCAGCTCGCGGGCCAGCACCAGCTGGGAGAACCCGGCCTGGTCAAGGAACTTGGCCCGCTCCAGGGTACGGATGTCGGTCTGGGTGCTGGCGTGCAACTCGATCGGCGGGATATCCAGTTCCATCACCCCCAGATCCTGCACGATCAGCGCATCGACACCGGCGTCGTACAGCTGGTGGATCAGCTTGCGGGCAGGCTCCAGCTCGTTGTCGTGGAGGATGGTGTTGATGGTGGTGAAGACGCGGGCATGATAGTGCCGGGCGAACTCTACCAGTTCGGCGATATCGCTGACTTCGTTGCAGGCGTTGTGGCGTGCGCCGAAGCTCGGGCCGCCGATGTAGATGGCGTCGGCGCCATGCAGGATCGCCTCGCGGGCGATGCTCACGTCACGGGCAGGGCTGAGCAGTTCCAGGTGGTGCTTTGGAAGGGACATGTCGTTATAGGTTCGGGCTGTCACGGTAAGGCGGGCATTGTAGCGGTGAATCGGGGCGGGGGCATCCCATAACCGATGAACTTGCCCAAACGGTGGTAGTGGGCCTGGCATTTTTGTCAGTTATGCGTGCGGCGCGGTGATGATAGCGTCGGGCCCAATATCTTTCTGCGAAAGGTTGTGCGATGACCTTCAGCCGTTTGGCCGTGATCGATCAGCAGCGATCGGTGCTGGGAGGCTCCAGCTTGCCCAGGGCTTACATGCCGTATGGGGCCGTTTCCGATAAGCGTGGTGCGCTGTTGGCTTACTGCGGCCAGCCCCACGACTCGCTGACCGGCCATTATCACTTGGGCAACGGGCATCGGACCTTCAATCCATTGTTGATGCGGTTCAACTCGCCGGATCGGTTGAGTCCGTTTGGGGTGGGTGGGATCAATGCTTATGCGTACTGTCAGGGCGATCCGATCAACTTCCAGGACTCCCGGGGTACTGAGAGGACATTTGTCAGATCACTCCTGGCCACGGCGGCGTCAGCAGTAGGTACGGCTGGTGCGAACGAGGCACCCCATCACTTCAAACAGTTATGGGATATGTCCGTATATTCGGGGAATCGGAAAATACTGATAGACAATCAGCTTGAGGGGTTGGCCGGGCAACCCGTGACATTCATGCAGAGGGCTACCCATGGTTTTGGAGCACTGACTAGTACAACTTCAGCTGTAGTTGGGTGGGGGGCAGGCGTCTATCTAGGCGCCACGGAGGAGGGGGGTGGTCATTGGGCGACGGAGTTGGGATTGCTTGGCGGGGTCGTCAGTGCCGCTGCGATTTCCAAGGTTTCTGACATGTTCTCCTCCAGCCAAGAGGTCAATTTTGGCGCCAAGGCAAAGGAGTTGCAGGTTGATATCGACCGTATGTACCAAGAGAAAAGGGTGCGAGCTCAGACGTCACCTATGGGCCAGGTGGCAATTGGTGTTGGTGAGACGCTTAATGCGGCATTGCGCGGTGGAGCACAAGAAAGCAGCGTTTGATGAAGGGCCAGTCGTCATGGGGCCGCGTCGTAGGCGGCCCATGAACAGATCTCAGCCCTTGGCCGCCATCGCCGTCACTTCCACACGCATCCCCTCGAACGCCAGCGAAGCCACGCCCACCGCCGCGCGCACTGGCCACGGCTTTTTGAAGAACCGCTGGTACACCTCGTTGAACGCCGCCCGGTCGGCCATGTCGGTCAGGTAGATGGTCAGGTGCAGCACTCGGTCCATCGAGCTGCCAGCGCGTTCCAGGGCGACCTTGAGTGCCTGCAGGGTGCATTCGCACTGGGTGGTGATATCGCCCAGTTCGAGGCTGCCGTCGGCCTGCACGGGGATCTGGGTGCTGACCAGGATGCCGTTGTACTCGGCAACGTCCGAGGAGATCGAGTCGGCGTCCGGGTCGGGGGTGTAGATGATGTCGCTGTTAGCCATGGGGTTTCGCCTTGCAACGGAAGGAAACCGCCAAGCCTACGCGAGCGGGTCAAGCAGGTCGAGGCGTGGCGGCCGGTCGCGGGCATTTGAAATGCGCGGCGCGGGCGGTCAGAATCGCGCCCCGACCCGGCCACAGGCGCCGGGCCCAGGTTGTCAGAAGAGGCTTGCGTTGAACGAACACACATTGTCCATGCGTCTGGAGCGGGTGGCCGTCCATGTGCCGACCGGGGCGCGGTTGGCCGATATCGGCTCGGACCATGGCTACCTGCCAGTGGCGCTGGTGCGCCGCGGTGCGATTGCCGCAGCGGTGGCCGGCGAGGTGGCGCTCACGCCCTACGAGGCCGCACGGCGCACGGTGCGCGAGAACGGCCTGGAGGATCGCATCACCGTGCGTCATGCGAGTGGCCTTGCGGCGATCGAGCCGGGCGATGGCGTCACCGCGATCAGTATCTGCGGCATGGGCGGCGAGACCATTCGCGACATTCTCGAGGCTGGCAAGCAGCACCTGGGCGGGCACGAGCGCCTGGTCCTGCAACCCAACGGCGGCGAGCCGGCGTTGCGCCAGTGGCTGATGGACAACGGCTACCGGATCGTCGGCGAGGAAGTGCTGCGGGAAAACCGCTTCGACTACGAAATCATCGTCGCCGAACGTGCCGAGGCGGTCGCCTATACGGCCGAGCAGCTGTACTTCGGCCCGCTGCTGATGCAGGCACGCAGCCCGGCTTTCCTGTTCAAGTGGCAGCGCATGCTGCGCCAGAAGCAGCAGAGCCTGGACAACTTCGCCCGGGCACGCCAGCCAGTGCCCGAGGACAAGGTGCGCGACATCACCCGCCAGGCCGGCTGGATCCGCGAATTGCTGGCCTGAGCCTAATGCCAGTCAGTTAGTGCTTCATCGTAGTTATTGGGGCTGCTTTGCAACCCTTCGCGGGTAAACCCGCTCCTACAGGATCGCGCAAACGCTGAATAGAGCGCTGTACTTGTGGTAGCGGGTTTACCCGCGAAGGGGCGCGGAGCGACCCCAATTGGCTTTACTGACTGGCATCAGGCCTGAGCCCATTCATTTCGGGTTGACCACGCTGGCGGGCACCTTCAGCACCAACATGCCACCGAAGACGATGGCCACGGCCAGCACCTGCAGGGCCAGGCCAGGGTTGGCGGTGCTGTCGCGCATCCAGCCGATCAGGTAGGGCGCGGCGAACGAGGCAATGCTGCCGAATGAGCTGATCATGGCGATACCGGCGGCCTGCGTGCCACCGGCCAGGAACGCCGGCGGCAGTTGCCAGAACATCGGCAGCGCGGCGCTGGCACCCATGCCGGCGATCACCAGCCCGGTCATCACCAGCAAGGCATTGCCCGGCGCCGACCCGGCTAGGGCGATGCCGGCGGCGGCCATCAGCAGCGGCACGCACAGGTGCCAGCGGCGTTCGCGCTGGCGATCCGAGGAGCGCCCGCAACCGAGCATGAACAGGCATCCGGCCAGATAGGGGATGGCGCTGAGCAGGCCGACCTGGCCATCGCTGCCGATACCGGCGCCGTGGATCAGACTGGGCATCCAGAAAGCCAGGGTGTTGACCGCCAGCATCACCGCGCAATACACCGCCACCAGCAGCCAGACCTGCGCATTGCCGAGCAGGCCGGCCAGCGATCTGATGGTTTTGTGCCGCTCCTCACCGGTCATTTCCTCGCGCAACGCATGCTTTTGCCCGGCATCGAGCCAGGCGACCTGCTCGAAGCTGTCCGGCAGGCACTTGAGCACCACCAGCCCGAGCAGCACCACCGGCAGACCCTCGATCAGGAACATCCATTGCCAGCCGCGCAGGCCGCCCTGGTCATGGAAGGCCTGGAGAATGCCGCCGGACAACGGTCCGCCGACCACGCCGGCCAAGGGCACGGCAATGGCGAACAGCGCGGTGATCTGGGCGCGACGCCGTGCCGGGTACCAGCGGTTGAGCACTACGAGGATGCCGGGGAAGAAACCCGCTTCAGCCACCCCCAAAAGAAACCGCAGGGCATAGAAACCGGCGGCGTCCTGCACCCACATCATGCCGGTGGACAACAGGCCCCAGACCACCATCAGGGTGGCGATCCAGCGGCGCGGCCCGATCCGCTCCAGCGCCAGGTTGCTGGGCACGCCGAACAGCGCGTAGGCGATGAAGAACAGACCGGCGCCCAGGCCGTAGACCGTGTCGGAAAAGCCCAGGTCGGCGCTCATCTGCATCTTGGCGAAGCCGATGTTGATGCGATCCAGATGGGCGAACAGGTAGCACACCAGCAGCAGCGGCATCAGCCGCCAGGTGATGCGGGCATGGGTGGCGTCGCAGGCGCGCACGGACGTGGCCGTGGAGGTTTCTATCGTATTCATGGTCCGGGACGTTCTTGTTGTTGTCCCGGCAGATCATGCGGCGGTGTCGCGGGCGGGCAAATGCACTTTCAGCAAGATGGCTGGTATTTTTCCCAGGGCTTACAGCTGCGAGCAGTTGCCCATCTGGCGATAGTCGACTTCGCGGGTCTGGCCCTGGTGGTCGACGTAGACCATGTGCGCGGTGCCCACCTGGCAGTCGGCGTCATTGCTGGCCGGGGTGATCGAGATGACCTTGGCGATGTCCAGCGGCATGCCGTATTCGTAGGTGCTGGCAGTGGTGTCGGCCAGTGCGCCAAACGAGGCGAGGGTGGCGCTCAGGGCGAGCAGGGCGATCGAACGTTTCATGACAGGCTCCTTATTTATTGCGGATAGCTAATGATCCATTCATTTGTGTTTCACAATAAATGGGCTATCACGTGATAGATTGCTGCCTTTCATGTATGAATGAGGCTGCCTGCCCATGGACATGCTGCATGCGATGCGAACCTTCGCCCGGGTAGTGGAGTGCGGCAGCTTCGCCGCGGCGGCCCAGGCCCTGGATATCTCTGCGGCGCAGGTGTCGCGGATCGTCGCGGAGCTGGAGAACCAGTTGCAGACCCGCCTGCTGCACCGCACCACCCGGCGCCTGCGCATGAGCGAGGCGGGGGAGCGGTTTCTCGAGCGCACCCGGCAGATCATGCTGCTCACCGAGGAGGCGGTGGACGAGGCCCGTGGCGCCCACCTCACGCCTCGCGGCCACCTGCGTTTCCATTGCACCCATGGCCTGGGGTTGCTGATGATGCCGCTGGTGGCACGCTACAACGCCACCTGCCCGGAAGTGGTGATGGAACTGACCCTGTCGCAGCGCAACCCCGACCCGCTGGCCGAGGGGCACGATGTGGTGATCACCATCGGCCAGGGCCTGCCGGACTCGCAACTGATCGCCATCCCGCTGGGCAGCATCCACAGCATCCTATGTGCCTCCCCGGAGTACCTGGCCCGCCACGGCGTACCTGAGCGGCCTGAGGATTTGCATGAGCACATCTGCCTGCGCACGGTCGACCCGCTGTTCGAGGAGGACTGGTCGTTCGAGGGCCAGCCCGAAAGCTGTGTGATCGTGCCCCAGGACACCTTCCTCACCAACGTCGCCGACGCCATGCTCAAGGCCACCGAACTGGGCATGGGCGTGGGGCTGCTGCCGTACTACTCGGCGAGCCAGGCCATGGAGGAGGGGCGCCTGTGCCGGCTGCTGGCGCCGCACCGGCTGCGCCAGCGCGAGATCTATGCGATCTATCCGTCGCGGCATTACCTGGATGCCAAGGTGCGTACCTGGCTGGACTTTCTCAAGGAGCAGTTGCCGTTGCTGTTTGCCGAGCACCAGCGGGTGGTGGATGAGCCTCGCTACTGGCGTTGACGCATATCGCGGGGCAAGTCCTTTCAAGGTTTTTGCAATTTTTGCATATGACCGCTCCAACTCAGGATTGCTGGGGTCGCTTTGCGACCCTTTCGCGGCACAAGGCCGCTCCTACAGGATCATGCGGTCGCCTGTAGGAGCGGCCTTGTGCCGCGAAAGGGCTGCAAAGCAGCCCCGGCAAATCCAAGTCGGACGCCAATTATCATCACCTTGTCAACGGCTGTCCTGATCCTCGGCACTGCCACCTGACGCCCCGGCCCCGGAGCCTGTGGCTTCACCTGTGCTGTTGGAGCCTCCAGCAGCGCCGTCGGCAGCATCGGAATCGCTTCCGGTGTCACTGCTGTCGTTGTCCTTGCTGCCACCGGGGTTGTTGATGCTGCCGTCTTCACCGGCGGTCTTGCCTTGGTCCGTGGCCTGTCCGGTGTGACCGTTGCCATCGTTCATGTCGGTCGCGGCAAGGCTGAGGGTGGCGCCGCCACCGAGCAGCAGCGCCAGCATCAATGCGAGGGGGCGTGGATTGACCATGATGAATCTCCTGTCGAATGACCTGTCATCGTTGGGCTGCCACGGTGGTGCCAAGGTGCCCGTCAAGCGACAGGCGGTCCTTGGCGCGGGCTTTCAGTGGGCGTCGGGACGCGGCGACTGCTGGCCGTGCGTGGCGTCCATTGCCTCCAGCGTCGGGTGCTCCTGGGCCGCGTGCATCAGGTCCTCGGTCACCCGCAGTTCCGCGCCGGTCGGCGAGAATGTCGCGGTCGGCGCGAACGGCGCCGGGTGCTCCGGTGCCGGGCGCTTGCCACGACGCCAGAGGAAGAAGCCGACCATGGCCAGGTTGATCACCGCGAAGGCCCAGAACAGTCCAGCCTCGCCGTAAGCGGTCATCATCGGCGAAATGGCCAGCGGCGCCATGGCCGAGCCCAGCGAGTTGATCAGCAGCAGCCCCTGGATCATCGGCACCAGCGCATCGGCCGGGGCGCGGTCGGCGGCGCTGCTGACGGCCACCGGATACAGGGCGAATACGCCGCCGCCGAGCAGGAACAGCAGCGCCGGCAGCAGCACGGTGTCGGCCGGCAGCAGCACGATCAGCACCGACAGCACGGTGCACAGGGCGGCCAGGGCGATCAGCACGTCCTGGCGGTCCTTGCGGTCCGACCAGCGCCCGACCGGGTACTGCAGCAGCATGGCGCCAAGAATGACCCAGGCCATCATGTCGCCGACCTTGCCCACATCCAGGCCGATGCGCTGCAGGTACAGCGGCAGCAGGGCGTAGATGCCGGCGATGGCGACCCCCGAGCCGAAGCAGCCGACCAGCCCGGTCGGCGCCACGCCCAGCAACTGCCGTGGCTTGAGCGGCTCGACCTGATCCAGCAGCGGCGACACCCGTGGCAGGATCACGATCGGCAGCACCGACAGTGTGGCGAGCATGCCGGCGACCATGAACGGCGCGGTGTCGCCCCAGCCGGTGACCTCGCCCAGGCCGGCCTGGGCGATCACCCCGGCGCCGTAGAAGGCAATCATGTACAGCGCCAGCAGGCGTCCGCGGATCTTGGCGTCGCCGGCCAGCAGCAGCCAGCTCTCGATCACCAGGAACACCCCGACCGCGGCCCAGCCGTTGATCAGGCGCAGGGCGAACCACCAGGTGGTGTCGTAGAACAGGCCCTGCAGCAGGATGGTCGCGCCGATCAGCGCGGCGAAGCTGCTGTAGGCGCGGATATGGCCGATGCGCAGGATCAGGCGGTCGTTGAAGATCGCGCCCAGGGTCAGGCCGATGAAGTAGGCCGAGGACACCACGCCGATGGTGGTCGCCGATTCGCCGGCGGCGCCCAGGCGCAGGGTGGTCAGGGAAGACAGCACGCCATTGCCCAGGGCAATGATGAACAGGCCGAGCAGGGGTGCCAGCGCCATCGCCAGCAAACGCACAGACATAGTTACCTCAAGGTTGAAAAGAGCTCAGATGCACCTTTTCGGCTGCACGGGCCGGGTCGTGGCAGCGTGCAGTACGGCCTGGGCGGGCTGCGACCTTGGCAAGATTCAACCGCGGACCTGATGCAGGCAGGTCGGGCGGGGGCGGTTGAGCCTGTGGCACATGCGCGATGTGATGAGGCACGGACGCTGTCTTTGCGGGCGGTTGCCACCGGCTGGGGCGACGGGCGAAAAGGAGGCGGGATTTTAAGGCCTGTGCAGGATTTGCCAAGTAGGAAAAGGCTGCGACGAGTGGCCGCAGGGGCGTCAGTCCAGCCTCTGTGCCGCCAGCAGCAGGGATTGTGGTACCTGGCTCTGCGGATGCTGTGGTTCCTGCAACGCCAGCAGGCCGAACCCGGCCAGCTCCAGCGCCTTCAGCCAACTGCCCAGGGTGCGGAAGTACCAGGGCATGGGGCGCCAGTCACCGGTGAATCCGGCAAACGATTCCTCGCGCCAGCCGTCCTGGTAGTGGCCGGCAGCCGCCGTCCACGGGTGCAGGGTCTGGATCAGCAGCGTGCCGTCGGGCAGCAGCAAGGTCCGCATGGCGCAGAGCAGGGGGATGATGTCCTGTTGCAGCAGGGCGAAGTTGGCGCACACCAGGTCATAGCCATGGCCGATGTCCACCGCACCTTCGGCCAGCTGCTGGTAGCTGGCCAGGTGTACTTGGGGCGAGCCCGCCGAGTGCGCGGCGGCGACCAGCGTCGCATCGCCATCCACGCCGACCGTGTCGATGCCCCGTGCCGCCAGGGCACGCAGCAACCAGCCCTCGCCGCAACCCAGGTCGAGCACCCGCGCAGGTTGTCGGCCCAGCACGGCCAGCAGTATCGCCTGGTCGGTGACCTCGCGGCGGGAGGCGATGGTGCCGGAGCGTACGGCTTCGATCCAGGCCTGGGCGTTGTGCTGCCAGCTGTCCAGCAGGGGATCGGTGGTGGGCATGCTCGGGTCCGATAAGGGCGGGTGGTTCTGGTGTGATGTTTTGCAAATACGACCAATAAATCGCGAGCGATTTTTGCGCTCAGGCAAGGCGTCGCGACGAGTCGTAGCCCAGCTACGGCGAGGAGCGACAACGCCGCATGAGCGCAAAAAGTGTCGCGAGTTATGGTCGTTATTTGTGAAACACCACACCAGCATAGGCCAGTCTTGTATCCGAGGTCCTTTGCTCTGCACACTGGCGCACCTGCGAAGGAGCATGGCATGGCACTTGCGAAAGCGGATTTCACCACGCGCCTGCTGGTCGAGGCCGGTATCGGCCCGGGCATGCGCGTGCTTGACGTCGGGTGTGGCAGCGGTGATGTGAGCTGGCTGCTGGCTCGCCTGGTGGACGGCGATGGCGCGGTGGTTGGCGTTGACCAGGCGGCTGATGCCCTGGAGCTTGCACGTTTGCGTGAGACACCCAAGGGCGCGGCGATACCTGAGTTCGTCCAGGCTGACCTGCAGGCACTGCCCGAGTCCCTGGGGTTGTTCGATGCCATCGTCGGGCGGCGGGTGCTGATGTACCAGGCGGAGCCGGTCAAGGCTTTGCGTCTGCTGGCCCGGCATCTGTTGCCCGGTGGGCTGATGGTCTTTCAGGAACACGACAGCAGCCTGACCCCGGCCAGCCTGGAACCCTTTGCGTTGCATCGCAAGGCCCAGCAGTGGTTGCAACGCATGCTGGCCCATGAGGGGGCTGATCTGCATATCGGTTTCAACCTGCATCGACTGTTCAGCGAGGCGGGGCTGGCGGTCGAGGACCTACGGGCCGAAGGCCTGGTGCAGACGCCCGACAGCGCCTATCCCCTGGCCGATATCATTCGTGCCTGCCTGCCGCGGATCATCAGCCATGGCGTGGCTACGGCCAGGCAGGTCGGGATCGATACGCTACAGGCGCGGCTGGAGGCCGAGCGGCTTCAGTCCCGGGGTATCTACATAGGCGACATGGCCTTTGGCATCTGTGCGCGCAAGCGCTGAACAATGTGTTTATTTGATCAAGGAGGTATCGGATGGCGCAGTACACCGCACAAGTGACCTGGAATCGTGACGGGCAGGATTTTCTCGGTAACCGCTACAGCAGGCGGCATTTGTGGCGTTTTGATGGTGGGGTGGAGGTGCCGGGCTCGTCCTCGCCCCATGTGGTGCCCTTGCCGATGTCGGATGCCTCGGCGGTGGACCCGGAGGAGGCGTTCGTCGCGGCGTTGTCGAGTTGCCATATGCTGTGGTTCCTGTCGTTGGCGGCCAAGCAGCGGTTTTGTGTCGAGCGGTATGTTGATGATGCCCTGGGGGAAATGGCGCTTGATGGGGCTGGGCGGATGGCCATGACCGTGGTCACCTTGCGGCCTTTGGTTGAGTTTTCCGGGGAGCGGAGGCCTAGTTTTGAGCAACTGGAGCGGTTGCATCATTTGGCGCATGAAGAGTGTTTTATTGCTAATTCGGTGAAGACTGAAGTGCGGTGTGAGCCGGTGGTTTCTGGGTGAGGCTTTGGTGCGGTTATTGATTGTTGATTGTTTAGAGAACTGTATGCGCATTCATTTGCGATGTTGAAGCTTAT